>JAUVKA010000033.1 GCA_030592205.1 Bacteroidota bacterium
GAAAGTAATTATTTCCAACAGAAAGAACGGGTAGGTTGAACATTTGTCATATTTACTTAGTTTTTCTTTATCATTTATGCATGCAAACTGTATGTAATGCATAAATTAGGTTCAAAATATGATGTAATATGATAAATAATGATGAATTCCGAAAGTTGGCTCATGAAATGGCCGATTGGATGGCCGATTACTATATGAATATCGAGAACTTTCCTGTGAAGCCAGATGTTCAACCAGGTGAAATCATAGCTGGACTGCCGGAACATCCACCGATAGAAGGAGAATCCATCCATCTAATAATGCAAGATTTTAAACGTAAGATATTGCCGGGTATGACCCATTGGCAAAGTCCTAATTATTTTGCTTATTTTCCGGCAAATGCTTCCTACCCCAGTCTTCTGGCTGAGATGGTAACAGCTACACTTGCAGCTCAATGCATGATTTGGGATACTTCTCCATCTGCGGCAGAATTAGAGGAACAGATGATGAAGTGGTTAATAGAGATGACTGGTTTGCCCGCTGAATGGGAGGGAGTAATTCAGGATGGTGCTTCTACCGCAACTCTTACGTCTCTTTTAACAGCCAGAGAGAAGAAAACAGATTTTTTGATCAATGAAAATGGTTATTCGGCTGATAATATTTTCAGAGTTTATTGTTCCACCGAGGCTCATTCGTCAATTGAGAAATCTGCAAAAATCGCCGGATTTGGAAAGAAAAATGTGGTCAAGATACCAGTCGATGAAGAACTGGCTATGATCCCTGCTGCCCTGGAGCTTGCCATTCTCAACGATATTCAATCTGGATTTGTTCCCTTGGCGGTGGTGGCAGCAATAGGTACAACGGGTACAACTGCTGTTGATCCGATTTCAGCGATTAGCGATATTTGCTATAAACATCAAGTTTGGTTTCATGTTGATGCGGCATATTCTGGTACTGCACTTATTCTCCCGGAATTCAGGTGGATGATTCAGGGTGTTGAGAAGGCTGACAGTTTTGTTTTCAATCCTCATAAATGGATGTTCACTCATTTCGACTGTACTGCATATTTCGTAAAAGATCCTAAAGCCCTTATAAAAACTTTTGAGATACTTCCGGAATACCTGAAGACCTTTTCCAGAGGTAAGGTCAAGGATTATAGAGATTGGGGAATTCCAATGGGAAGAAGATTCAGAGCTTTAAAGTTGTGGTTTGTCATTAGGAATTTTGGTGTTTCCGGTATACAGGAAAAGCTAAGAAATCATATTTCTATTGCCAGCAAGCTCGAATCCTGGATAGTTGATGATCCGAATTTTGAGATGATGGCTACTCGCTTATTCAATTTAGTTTGTTTCAGATATAAACCTGCGGCTATTGGTGATGAAAAAGAGCTCAGTCTGCTTAACGAGAGATTGGAAAAGGAACTTAATGATTCCGGTAAGTTATTCCTAACACATACAAAGGTTAAAGGAAAATATACTTTACGGATGGTAATTGCCCAGACATATGTTGATATGCGTCATGTTAAGGCTGCTTGGGAGCAGGTGAAGGAGGTGGCAAGAAGTCTATTTTAACCTATTTTGTAACCTGTAGACTTGTATACCTGTAGACCTGTCAGTACTATATTACCTGTCAAGTCTAATTAAGTTTTTTTAACTAAAAAAGCTAAGGTCTATATTGATCACAAGGACATTAACGGTTACTTTTGAATCAAAGGATATCTATATGAAAACTCTAAAACTAATACTCTTATTTGCAATTCTAGTACCGCTAAGCCTTTCTGCCCAGCAGATTGATGTAAAAAAACTATCAGGACTTAATACCCGAAGTATTGGTCCATCAGGAATGTCGGGACGAATTACTGCCATTGATGTGGTTGAAACAAATTCCAATGTCATTTATGTTGGTGCTGCTTCCGGTGGGATTTGGAAAACGGAAACAGGCGGATTGGAATGGACCCCAATTTTTGATGATCAAAAGGTTGTATCTATTGGAAGCCTGTGTATCTACCAGGCAAATCCAGATATCGTCTGGGCTGGAACTGGTGAAGGGAATCCCCGAAATAGCCTCAACTCCGGATATGGTATCTATAAGAGCCTCGATGGTGGGAAATCATGGGAATGTAAAGGTTTGGAGAATACCCGCAACATTCATAGGGTAATTATTGACCCGGGTAACTCTGATATTGTTTACGTTGGCGCAATTGGATCTCCGTGGGGCCCTCATTCGGAGAGGGGTGTTTATAAAACCACAGATGGAGGAGAGTCCTGGGATAGAATTCTTTTCGAGAACGACCTAACAGGATGTGCAGATCTTGTCATGGATCCGAATAATCCTAATAAGCTTATTGCTGCGATGTGGGAGCACAAAAGGTGGCCCTGGTTTTTCAAGTCGGGAGGAAAAGGCTCAGGGATGCATATTACCTGGGATGGTGGTAAAACATGGAGAAAAATGACCGAAAAAGACGGGCTGCCAAAAGGTGAATTGGGAAGAATGGGTTTGGCTATTGCTCCCAGTAATTCAAAAAGAGTTTATGCTATTATTGAATCCAAAGAAAATGCTTTTTACCGGTCGGATGATGGAGGATTTACCTGGAGAAAGACTACTGATGAGAATATTGGCGACCGACCCTTTTATTATTATGATATTTTTGTTGATCCGTTGGATCCTGATCGAATTTACAGTTTATACTCCCGGGTTAATAAAAGTGAGGATGGCGGGATGACCTTTGATGGATTTTTGCGTGGGGGTATCCACCCTGATCACCATGCCTGGTATATCAATCCTCGAAATCCGGATTTTATGATTGATGGGAACGATGGGGGATTGGCAATTACTTATGATCGGGGCGGTAGCTGGAGGTTTGTGAGTAATCTGCCACTTGCTCAATATTATCATATCAATTACGATCTGGAGTTTCCATACAACGTTTATGGAGGCATGCAGGATAATGGCTCATGGTTTGGCCCTTCAACAGTTTTTTCAAGAGGAGGTATACAGTATTACCATTGGCAGACACTAATGGGTGGGGATGGTTTTGATGTTGTACCTGACAGCTCGAACAGCCGCTACGGTTATGCTATGTCACAAGGTGGCAGCCTGGGCAGGTATGATAAATTGACGGGTAATACACAGTCGATAAGGCCAATACATCCTGAAGGTTTGGATCTTCGTTTTCATTGGAATGCAGCTATTGCTCATGATCCATTTGATAAAACTACTATTTATTACGGGAGCCAGTATTTGCATAAATCGATCAATCGTGGAGATAGCTGGGAAATTATTTCCCCGGACCTGACCACCAATGATCCTGAAAAACAAAAGCAAAAACAAAGTGGCGGATTAACTTTTGATGTAACCGGGGCAGAGAACCATTGTACGATAATTGCGATTTCTCCAAGTCCATTAAAAAAAGAAGTAGTATGGGTTGGAACTGATGATGGAAATATTCAGCTTACCCAGGATGGAGGACAGACATGGACCAATTTTTCTGTAAGTATAAAAGGGGTTCCTGAAAATGCATGGATACCTCAGATTCATTCCTCAGATCATATTGAAGGAGAAGCCTTTGTGGTAGTAAATAATTATCGCCAGAATGACTTCAAACCATATTTATTACATACAACGAACTTTGGTAAGAGTTGGAAGAATATTGTTAATGAGGATAAAATCTTTGGTTATACTCTCTGTATTGTCCAGGATCCTGTTGTGCCCGGCTTGCTCTTCTTAGGATCAGAAAATGGCATGTATTTTAGTATCGACAAAGGAATCAACTGGAATAAATGGACAAAAAATTATCCTTCAGTTTCTACAATGGATATTAAAATCCATCCAAGGGAACATGATCTCATAATTGGTACATTTGGAAGATCAGCTTATATTATTGATGATATACGTCCATTACGTAAGTTAGCAGAAGAGGGTCCAGCTCTTCTTGACAAAAAAATTGTAGCTTTTCCGGTTCCTGTTGCATATCATATGAGTTCCAAAAGTCAGGCTGGTGTTTACGGTGCCGGGAATGGATATTTCAGTGGTAAATCAAGATCAAGTGGAGCGATTTTAAGCTATTCAGTGAATGAGCCAATAAAGGCCCGTAAGCGAGAAGGCGGATCGGGAATGAATCAGGATCAGGCAAATCCACGGGCTGCAGAAATGAGAGCAAGGATGGGAAGCAGAGGCGGCAGATTTGGGAACATGCGTGGCGGAGCTCCTCGCAGGGATATTGAGCCTGTAAACATCAATATTTATGATGAGTCAGGAAAGAAAATAAGAGTCCTCACTGATTATCCCAGTGCGGGGATAAACCGTACTTCCTGGAGCTTAAATGAAGTGGAGGAACCAAAATCCGGAGCTCAGACTCAAAGACAAGGAGGATCCAGAGGCAGAGGAAGTACTATGGTGCTCCCCGGTATATATAAGGCAATTTTCTCTTATGGAGGAGAAACTGATTCTGTTATGATTGAGGTGGATATTGATCCAAGGTTAGATTATAAGATGAGCGATCTAATTGCCAGAAAGGAATTTGCCAAGGGCTTCAAGGAAAAATCAGAGCTCTTGACTACAGGTTCCGAGGCACTTAAGGCGGCGAAGGCTTCACTGGACATCATCAACCAACAGATCCCCAAAGGCAGATCGGATGAAATTCGGGAGTTAAGAGAAAAGACCAAAGCTGTTGGGGACACCTTAAGTTCCATCATGAACGAACTTAGCCCCCCAAGAGATGAGAATGCCCAGGGAATTGTCAGAGGTAAACCCGGAATCCAATCGATTGTATCTTCGGCATTAAGATCAGTTTCCAGCGGCTTCGGTCCAATTACTGGCAACCAGAAAACACAGGTGGCCCTGGCTGAAGAGAAACTGAAAAAGAGCCTGGAACGAATCAATAAATTTTTTGGTGAAACCTGGCCGGAATATAAGTCATTTATTGATACTTCAGCACTGTCTCCTTTCACAGATAAGCCATTTAAGTCATTGAAATGGTAGTATATACATGTGAGGGGCTGCCTGGCGTTCTGTATTTTTTAATTCGGATTAAAGAACTAACTTTGGCCGATTATAAAAAATATACAGATGAAAAAAATAACATTCTTACTACCATTATTCGGAGCTATTTTACTCTTTACAGCCTGTAATGGAACTTCAAATTCCCAAACGAAATCGGGAAAAATCAAACTTAGTACTGAAATTGATTCGGCTAGTTATGCACTAGGCGTCAGTATGGCAAGTCAGGTTAAAGGACAGGGATTCCCTGACATGAATTTCGATGCCTTGATTGCTGCTTTTAAAGATGTTTATGGGGATAATGATCTCTTGATAGGTGAAGTGGAATCCCAGGGAGTTCTCCAGGCCTTCTTTACCAAGGCCATGGCAAAAGCAGGACAAAAGAACCTTGAAGAAGGACAGGCATACCTGGCGAAAAACAAGAATGTATCCGGTGTGATAACAACCGAAAGCGGCCTTCAATATTCTGTTATGAAAGATGCGCAAGGGGCCAAACCAAGTGCTGAAGACCAGGTGAAAGTTCATTATCATGGTACTCTTATTGACGGAACAGTTTTTGATAGTTCTGTAGAAAGAGGGGAACCAAGTACCTTTGCTCTTAACAGGGTTGTTCGCGGCTGGACAGAAGGTATTCAACTAATGCCTGTTGGTTCAAAATATAAGTTTGTTATTCCAAGTGAACTGGCATACGGACTTAATCCGCGTCAGGGTGGTCCTATAGGTCCTAATATGCTCCTGATTTTTGAGGTGGAACTATTAGAAATTGTGAAATAGCAAAAACATCTATCAGGCTCCTTCGTAATGAAGGAGCCTTTTTTTTACATCATAATCACCTTTTGGTAAAGCAGAAGAGTAATTAATCTTACTTTTGTTTTGGGATTCATACCTCAACTGCTGTTTTTTTTGTAAGAGTGTGGTTGGTGAAATGACACAAATAGCTTACCATAGCTATTTTGCTTTTGGAAATAATAAATTCTAAAACCAAGTTCTTATGTCAATAAAAAGGAAAACCCGCGAACTGTTTGAGCGAAGGGAACAAATGCTTCAAGGTGGTGGGGAAAAAGCCATCCAAAAACAACAGTCTCTGGGAAAAATGACTGCCCGTGAGAGAATTATCGCCCTTTTGGATGAAGATTCTTTCCAGGAATATGACCTGTTTGCCCGTCATGAGGGACGGGATTTCGATATGGATAAGAAAAATTTGCCTGGTGATGGGGTTATTACCGGCACAGGTAAGATTTTTGGTTCTCCAATATGTATTTTTGCTCAGGATTTTACTGTAGCTGGCGGATCCCTGGGCTCCATGCATGCACGAAAAATTACTAAGATCATGGATCATGCACTTAAAATGAAAGTGCCTCTGATTGGGGTCAATGATTCTGGAGGAGCAAGGGTTCAGGAAGGGGTTAACTCTTTGGCTGGTTACGGTGAGATTTTCTATAGAAATACCCTTGCATCTGGAATTATCCCACAAATATCTGTAATACTGGGTCCATGTGCTGGAGGCGCTGTTTATTCTCCGGCCCTAACTGATTTTGTGTTTGTGGTAGATAAAATTTCGAAGATGTTTATCACAGGTCCAGAGGTAATTAAAACTGTACTCGGCGAAGAAATCTCAATGGAGGATCTAGGGGGAGCCAGGGTTCATTGTGAGAAAACAGGGAATGCTCATTTTTTTGCTGAAAGTGAAAAAGAATGTTTTGAGCAGATTAAATCTCTTATTTCCTATATTCCGTGGAACAATAAGAGAAAAGCCAGGGTTCTGCGACCCCGAAATCCGAAAAATGCTTTTAAAATCGAAAATGTTGTTCCATCAGATCCCAAGCAGCCATATGATGTAAAAGATGTCATACGGGCTCTTGCTGATGGGAGCGATTTTCTTGAAGTACAGGAATTATTTGCGCCTAATATTGTGGTGGGTTATGGACGAATGAATGGGCAAACTGTTGGCTTTGTTGCTAATCAGCCTCTGATTCTGGCAGGTGTATTGGATGTAGATTCATCCGATAAAGCAGCAAGGTTTATTCGCTTCTGTGATGCTTTCAATATTCCGCTTATTACACTGGTTGACTTGCCTGGTTATCTTCCTGGCGTTGATCAGGAACATGCAGGAGTTATCAGACATGGTGCAAAAGTTCTTTATGCATACAGCGAAGCTACCGTACCAAAAATCACACTAATTCTCAGAAAAGCCTACGGTGGAGGATACATTGCCATGAATAGCAGGCACTTGAATGCCGATTTCGTTTTTGCATGGCCATTTGCGGAGATAGCCGTTATGGGACCTGAAGGCGCAGCTAATATTATTTTCAGAAAAGAAATAGCCGGTGCCGAAGATCCTGAAAAAATGAGGCGGCAGAAAATTAAGGAGTATAAGGCCAAGTTTGCTAATCCATACGTAGCAGCGTCCCGGGGATATGTGGATGCAGTGATTGAACCAGAGGAAACCAGACATTTTCTTATTCATGCTCTCGAGGTTTCAGAGACTAAAAGTGTTGCGCTTCCCGATCGTAAACACGGATCTATACCTCTTTAATCCATTGTACTTGAAAGTTATGGCAGATAAAAAAGATAAAAAACTTGTCGATTTTCATTTTGAAGGAACTCGCTACAGGACACAAGTTACGGCTCAATTTGCAAACCGGAAGGCATGGGAAAAGGAAGATCCAAACATTATTCTGGCAGTTATACCTGGAAAAATAGTAAAAATTAACGTGAAAGAAGGCCAGAAGGTTAGTAAGGGTCGTTGCCTGTATGTTCTTGAAGCCATGAAAATGAAAAACAAAATTCTCTGTACTAAATCAGGGGAGGTTAAAAAAATTCATGGGATAGAAGGGAAACTGGTTACTAAAGATGAACTGATCATGGAGCTCAAAGATATAAGTCCTAAAAAATCGTCTAATAGCTTTCAACAATCTAAAACACGGAGCGAAAAGAAATAGAATAGCGTAAAAAAGACCGGTTTGAAGCCGGTCTTTTTTTATACTTGTTCTGTCCAGATGTGTGCTTTTGCCAATGATCCTGTCCAACTCATTTTATTCCGAAAAATCCCAAACACGGATGATCCACTACCTGACATGGAAGCATAAACAGCACCAGCTTTGTAAAGGCTGTCTTTGAGAGCTCCTATCTCAGGATGAAGTTTAAATACTTCTGGTTCAAAAGCATTGTAGACCATCTTTCTCCAGCTTTCAACCGGCTGGCTAAGTGAATCTTCAATGGGGAATGGAGCTTGACCTATCTTAACTTTCTGATAGGCCATAGAGGTAGAAACATTTATCCCGGGGTAGAAAATACTGATCCAATAATCCTTAAGATTGATGTCAGCGTGTTTTAAGTCTTGCCCGCGATCATAAGCAAAGCTGCAAATGGGTTGAAGAAAAAACGGACAATCACTCCCGAGGGATAATGCAAGATCTTGAATTATGGAAGCTGATGGTAATGGTCTGGCATATTTTTGAATCCCTTTCAGCATGGCAGCACCATCTGACGAACCCCCGCCCAAACCAGCGCCTAAGGGTATGACTTTATGCAAATGGATCTTGAAAAATGGCAGATCACTTATTTCCCTTAATTTTTCGCAAGCCTTAACCATCAGGTTATCAGATGGCTTACCTGGAATCATATGACCAGTAATTATAAGCTGATCAGAACGCATTGTTCCCGATTTATCAGGGATAAACTCCAGAATGTCACACAATTTCAATGGGAAGAACAAGGTTTGAATATTATGATATCCATCCGTTCTTTTATTTCTTACATAAAGTCCAATGTTAATTTTAGCTGTAGGATAATAAACCATTTTCTATTCTTGGTAGTTTTCAACAAATCCCAAATTAAGCATTTTTTTTTGTAATTTTCTAAGCATCTTTGCACCCCAAACATTTTAAGAATGGCACAAAAAAAGGCATCCGACCCAGCAAAAAAGATTAACGAGCTTATTCAGGAGCTGGGAAAAGTCCCTCCTCAGGCGCTAGAACTGGAGGAGGCTGTTCTTGGTGCGATCATGTTGGAAAAAGATGCAATAATTTCTGTTATTGATATTTTAAAACCGGAGACCTTTTATAAGGATATTCACCGGGTGATCTTTGAAGCAGTTCTCGAATTATCAAAAAGGATTGAGCCAATCGATCTTTTAACGGTATCGGAGGAATTGAAAAAGAATGAACAACTGGAGATGGTGGGTGGTCCATATTTCCTTACCCAGTTGACTAGTTGTGTTGCCTCGGCAGCTCATATTGAATTTCACGCCAGGATAATTAGTCAGAAATTCATACAGAGAGAGCTCATTCGGATTTCAACTCTAATTCAGGAAAAAGCCTTCGATAGCACCATTGATGTGGATGATCTGCTCGACTTTTCGGAGAGCCAGCTATTTGATGTGGCCTTTGGTAACATAAAGAAAGAAACCCAAAAGATCGATGCAGTTATTGACCTGGCCATAAAAAGAATTGAGGAGATTTCAGGTCGGGCTGAAGGGCTTAGCGGAGTTCCATCCGGGTTTACAAAGTTAGATCGTATCACATCAGGTTGGCAGCCTTCTGATCTAATCGTTATTGCCGCCCGACCATCCATGGGGAAAACAGCCCTTGTATTAACAATGGCCAGAAACATGGCAGTGGAGCATAATAAAGGAGTTGCTTTCTTTTCTCTGGAGATGTCCAGTATACAATTGGTAAATAGGATGATCGTAAGTGAAACAGGCCTGCCTGCTGAGAAGATTCGTAATGGCAACTTGAAAAAGTATGAGTGGGAGCAACTGGAAATCCAACTTAAAAACCTTGTGGATGCTCCCATTTATATAGATGATACCCCTGCTATATCAGTATTCGAGCTTAGGTCAAAAGCCCGGCGCCTTAAGATCCAGTATGATATTCAGTTACTTATTGTTGACTACCTCCAATTAATGACTGGGCCACCTGATGCACAGGGAAATCGTGAGCAGGAGGTTAGTTCTATTTCCAGGTCGCTAAAGGCTATTTCCAAAGAACTGGATATTCCGATTATTGCCCTTTCACAGCTCAATAGGTCTGTCGAATTGCGATCAGGTGATAAAAGACCTCAGTTGTCTGACCTTAGGGAGTCTGGTGCCATCGAGCAGGATGCCGACCTCGTAATTTTTATCCACCGGCCGGAGCGCTATGGATTAATGCAGGATGCTGAAGGAAATTCAACAAAAGGTATGGCCGAAATCATTATTGCCAAACACAGGAATGGACCAATTGGCGATCTCACCCTCAAGTTCAAGACTGATCAGGCGAAATTTATGGATATGGATGAAGACTTCATGGGAGAGTTCGATGGTGAAGATTCCAACAATGTTAAATTTGCTTCAAAAATGAATCAGCTGGATGATGCATTGCCAGCCGGGAGAGGATTTGAATCAGGTGAACAATTGAACCCAGACTTTTAAAAGGAATTTGTCTTTAGTAAACATGGTAAACAAAGTCAAAAAAATATTTTGTCTGCTATTAATAAGCATGCTTACCCTTTCATGCCAGGCAGCTTTTTTACTTTTGCCAATGGACGAGACTCAAAAAAACCACCTCAAGTCGTATGGTATTACCTACTGGTCGATTGAGCAGGGAATAGAGGTAGAGTGGCTGCTTAATTACCGGGGAGGAAGTTTCCTAATTCCATTTCTGGATCATGTTCAGCAGGAATGTGCAATTCGGGGTATTAGTTCAGATTTAATTACCGATGCAAAACGCCTGCAGATTCTGGACGAAATTGCTCAGCCAGAGATCAATATGGAAGTAATAAAATTGCTTAAAGCCCCAAGAATAGCTGTATATGCTCCCGAAGGGAAACAACCTTGGGATGATGCTGTAATGCTCGCCCTCCAGTATGCCGAAATACCTTATGAGCAGATTTATGATGGTGATATCATTGAGGGGAAATTGGTAGATTTCGACTGGCTACACCTTCATCATGAGGATTTTACCGGACAATACGGGAAATTTTATCGTGCTTTTCATCGAATGGCATGGTACCAGAAGCAGGTGCAGGATAATGAAAATTTGGCCAGGAAATACGGGTTTGACAAGGTTTCTCATATGAAATTGCTGGTTGCACAAACTATTAAAAATTATGTTGCAAGTGGTGGATTCCTATTTGCAATGTGCTCAGGTGCTGATTCATTTGATATTGCACTTGCAGCCCAAAACACCGACATCTGTGCTAGCATGTATGATGGAGATGCACAGGATCCGGATCTGGCCTCAAAACTTGATTTTACTCAAACACTGGCTTTTCAGAACTTCAGAATAATTGAAGATCCATTTGAGTATGAATATTCTACTATTGATGCTACCCAGGAAAGAAGGGTCTCTCAAAATCAGGACTATTTTGCTCTTTTTGATTTTTCAGCTAAATGGGATCCGGTACCAACCATGCTTTGTCAAAACCACAGCCAAATCATTAAAGGATTTATGGGGCAAACAACATCTTTTATTAAAACCTACCTTAAACCTTCTGTACTTGTAATGGGTGAAAACAGCAAGTTGAACGAAGCCAGGTATATACATGGTGAACTTGGCAAAGGTACCTGGACATTTTATGGTGGACATGATCCGGAGGATTATAGACACAGGGTTGGCGATAAACCTACAGATCTGGAACTCTATCCCAATTCGCCGGGCTATAGACTGATCCTGAATAATGTCCTTTTTCCGGCTGCAAAAAAGAAAAAACTCAAGACCTGATCCTAAATTTATATGCTATGGAAACTTTCTCTGCCTTTACAGCCGTAGTAATTATTTTCTGCTTGTTATCACTAGTTGTGCTTTTCATTTATTACAGTGGAAGACAAAAGAAGCTGAATATTCAATTGGAAAAAAAAGATGCAGAAATCCACCATGTTCAGATTGATAATGCAAGTTTGAAAAGCGAGAATGAATCAGTTCTTAAGGAAAAAATTAAGCGGGAAGAAGAGCTGGAGGCAATTAGAAATGAACAAAGCCAGATCAACATTGATCTGGCAGCAAGGAAACAAGAAATATTGCATTACCAGGAGAAGCTAAATGATAAAGAAAAGGAATTTGAGGAGCAAAGAAGCAGATTGACTAGCGAATTCAAGAACCTTGCTAACGAAATACTTGAGGAAAAAACCAGAAAATTTACGGAGCAAAATTCCTCCCGCCTGGGGGATATTTTAAAACCATTTAATGAAAAAATACAGGGATTTGAGCGAAAAGTGGAAGATACATATCAGAGAAGTTTAAAAGATCAGACAGATCTTAAGGCGGAACTCAAAAAGCTGCAAGATCTGAATATGAAAATCAGTCTGGAGGCTAATAATCTGACCAGAGCCTTGAAAGGTGATGTAAAAAAGCAAGGCAACTGGGGGGAGATGATTCTTGAAAAAATTTTGGAAAGATCAGGTTTGAGAAAGGGAATTGAATATGACACTCAGGTTTCACTCAAGGCCGAGGGAGGAAAGAGAATCCAACCTGATGTGATTGTTTTTCTGCCAGACGATAAGCAGATTATTATTGATTCCAAAGTATCTCTGGTAGCTTATGAGCTTCTGGCCAATGCAGAAGATGAAGAAGCAAGACAGAAGTATTTGAAAGAACATGTTGTATCCATGCGCAAACATGTTAAAGAACTCAGTGAAAAGAACTATTCGGGAACACCTGGGATTCACTCCCCTGATTTCGTTCTGATGTTTGTTCCTATTGAGGCGTCTTTTTCAATTGCTGTTCAGGCTGATCAGGAGATATTTAATGAAGCCTGGGCTCACCATATTGTTATTGTCAGCCCAACTACTCTATTGGCTACTCTTATGACTATTGCTTCTATTTGGAAACAGGAGAATCAAACTAAAAATGCCCTCGAAATTGCTGACGAAGGAGCTAAGCTGTATGATAAGGTTATCGGTATGGTTGAGGACTTTATTAAACTGGGCGAGCGCTTGGATAATGCAAAGGATCTCCATACTCAGACAATGAAAAAGGTGAAAACCGGAACGGGAAATGTGATAAATCGAATAGAGAAGATGAAGACTCTGGGCTTGAAAACAAGGAAGCAATTACCAGAATCATTAAAGGATCATGAATCCTGATTCTTTTTTCTTTTTATTTCGCCCTTTACTACCAAAACTATTTCCCCCTTCGGTGGATTAACTGTGAAATATTCCACCAAATTCTCAAAAGAACCCCTTATTGTTTCTTCATGTATCTTACTCAATTCTCTGCTAACGCTGGCTTCTCTTTCTTTTCCAAAAAGCTCTGACATTTGAATCAATGTTTTTAGCAGGCGGTGAGGTGATTCGTAAAATATCATTGTCCTGGGTTCCGATAAAAGTTCCTTCAGTCTGGTCTGCCTTCCTTTTTTATGGGGAAGAAAGCCCTCAAATACAAATCTGTCGCATGGGAAGCCGGAATTTACCAGGGCCGGAATCAGAGCAGTTGGGCCGGGTAAGCAATCTACCTCAATTCTTGCTTCAATACTGGCGCGAACCAGTAAAAATCCAGGATCAGAAATACCAGGAGTTCCAGCATCAGAGATTAAAGCAACCCGGGATCCGGCAAGAAGTTGACTCACCAGTTTTTCAACTGTATGATGCTCATTGAAAACATGATAAGAATAACTCGGTTTCGAAATCTCCAGGTGTTTTAATAGTTTGTTGCTTGTTCGGGTATCT
The DNA here is from genome assembly GCA_030592205.1 of Bacteroidota bacterium. GTDB lineage: Bacteria > Bacteroidota > Bacteroidia > Bacteroidales > UBA12481 > JAUVKA01. The sequence goes on from JAUVKA010000033.1 coordinate 13,625, forward strand.
TCTGCAAGAACGAAATCAACTTCACCTAATATCCTGACGGCCCGATGAGTTATATCTTCCAGGTTCCCAATTGGAGTGGGAACGAGGTACAACTTACCGCCAATCTTATTATTTATTGTTTTCATTAAAACACTCCCGGCAAAGGGGCTCATAACTGTCTTTTTCTCCCAGAACCACTAATTTATCAGACTCAGAAATACGATGGGAATACTGTGCGAGGTTTCCACACTTCATGCAAATGGCATGCACCTTGGTCACGTACTCTGCACAGGCCAGTAAATCCGGCATTGGTCCAAAAGGATTTCCCCGAAAGTCCATATCTAAGCCAGCAACAATTACCCGTACTCCCTGGCTGGCCAATTGGTTACAAACTTCTACCAAACCGAGGTCGAAAAATTGTGCCTCGTCGATACCAACTACATCCACATCACTTACCATCAGAGGGATATTTCTTGATGAAGAAACAGGGGTTGATCGGATAGTATTAGAATCATGGGAAACCACTTCTTCCTCTGAAAACCTGACATCTATCTGAGGCTTAAATATTTCTACTTTTTGCCTGGCGATTTTTGCACGCTTAAGCCTTCGGATAAGTTCCTCAGTTTTTCCGGAGAACATTGAACCCGAAATAACCTCTATCCATCCTCGTGAAGATCTGTTATCTTTACTTTTCTCAAGGAACATATTGTATATAATACCAAAATTAAAATTGTATCGTTAATTTTACAAAATTAAAACAATCTCTTAGAGAGGATAAGCCGTAGACTACTTTCTTATCGATTGTTAATAATTATTCAATAGCATGGACAAAAAAGTTCTTATTCGATTATTAAATCACAAGCTGGAGGAAATTGATACTTTACTCAATTCTTTAGGTCAATCCAATGAAATTTACGACATTGAAATTGACATACTCCTTTCAAGAATTCGATTATTTTACGATGACGTAAAGTTTCTTGGCCAATTGGATTCATCTTCTGATAAAACTGAAGATATTCCTGCATCTCAGGATATAATTCCGGAATTTCCTAATCCAAGGGAATCAAGTGAACCAGCAAAAACACCAGAGCCTTCAGTTGTTCCTGAGCCATCGGTATCTGTAGAACCTCCTGAAACTCCGGAGCCAGTAGTTGATACAGAGCCACCGGTATCTGCTGAGCCCACAATAACTCCAGAGCCTTCAGTTGTTCCTGAGCCACCGGTATCTGTAGAACCTCCTGAAACTCCGGAGCCAATGGTTGATCCAGAGCCGCCAATTACTCAAAATCCCAACAGTAATATATTTGCCGGGGTTAAAATGCAGGCAGTAGATGATATTATGGTAGCCATTGGACTTAATGACAGATTTCTTTTTACCAGGGAGCTATTCGATAATGATGCTGAGAAATTTACCAAAACTATTAATGCTTTAAATCAAAAGGATAACTGGAACCAGGCATCTGCCTATTTGGATGAGAATTTTCACTGGGACATGGAAGATCCTACATTAATATTGTTTCTTAGTTTTGTTAAACGCAGATATATTTAATGAATTATTCGTTTGAGGAAATCGCTGAAATTGTCGATGGGAAAATTCTTGGGTGGCAAGGGGATAATATTTCC
>JAUVKA010000133.1 GCA_030592205.1 Bacteroidota bacterium
AGGTTCAGGGTAACTCCCTGTGAAACTGATATCATAGATGATATTTAAATTAGTATTGCTTAAATATTTCAAAAAAAGCTTACTGAGGAAAAGGAAGTTATTAATCTTGACGATTTTGAAAACGTGATCATGGTACTGGGAGAGCCGGAAGAGATTGACGGATCAGAGGAAGAACCTGAGTACGAATCAGCCCGGGAATTTGAGGGCAGATACAGGGAAGGCAGAAGAAATATTTACAGGGATTCAGATAATCGTTATTTAGGTGGTGTTTGTGGCGGACTTGGAGAATATTTCAGAATAGATCCACTCATAATACGGATCATTTTTGCGGTGTTTACCCTTGCTTATGGGGTTGGTTTTCTGGTATACCTTCTTCTTTGGGTAGTTCTGCCTGAAGCCAGAACACGTACTGAGAAATTGGAAATGCGGGGTGAATCCATAAATGTTAGCAATATTGAAAAGTCAATTAGAAAAGAATATGAGCAGGTCAAAACCAATTTTGGTCAGATGAAGAACTCAAAATCATTCCAAGGTGATCGCAATATTCTTGGACGGTTTATGCGTGGCATAGGAAAAGTGATTCTGGTTTTTTTCAAGGTGATTGGAGCCATTATTGGTATCAGTTTTGTTTTGGCCGGTGTAGCTATTCTGGTAGCGATTATTGGATCATTGCTTGCAGGTCATACATGGGTTATCAATGATTTCTGGGAAAATCCCGGGTTTTCCGTCCCGGAAATATTGTCAGTATTCATGGATGAAACGGTAGCCCTGATTGCCCTTGTCGCATTGTTTATTGTGGTGGCTATTCCTGTGCTGGGTCTCATTTATGCCGGAGTTAAACTACTTTTTCCTTTCCGGGCTAACGATAAAGCAATCGGCTTAAGCAGTTTGGGAATATGGGTGGGTGCCCTGGTGGTCCTCCTGATATTCGGAGCTTCGGAAGGCATGAAATATAATACCTCAGCCAGGAGCTCAATGACAAAGGAGTTACAAATGGATAGTGTAAAACAAATCTATCTTAGAACTGCCCTCAGTGATAAGTATGAAAATGACTATCTGGAAATAGGTTTTGGTTATCATCAGGATATACTTGTTGCAGAGAAAAATAAAGATCTTGTTATAATGGGGCGACCGGATGTGGATATTATTAAGAGTTTCGGAACCAAGGTGGAGATCTCATTGAAAAAACGTGCAAGGGGTGTTAATAATGATGTTGCACGAAAACAAGCTGATGAAATTATTTATTCCTACCATGTTAAGGATTCGGTAATTATGCTGGATGCATATTTCGAATTGCCTCCGCACATTAAATGGAGAGATCAGGAGTTAGATATCGTATTAAGTCTTCCCGTTGGAACACGGATTTTCCTTGATGAAACAATGCAGGATTTGTTACAAGGGATTGATAATACTGAGGGCTACTGGTCGGATGACATGGTAGATAAATCATGGATAATGACAGAAGAGGGTTTATCCCTATTCATTAAAGAAACAGAGTGATATATTCATAAATTCTCTGGTATAGTTTTATTGTTCAGGTCGGGCGGGGTTAAACCTGCCCGACATTGAACATTTTTTTTATTTTTGTGGCTTATGCGAAAGCCTTTTTTTTACGATCAGCATCCTTTGACACAGTTGTTGTTTGTTGCCTTGCTGGTCATTCTTGGTTTTTTCTTGTTTTTTGCCATCGGACTGGTAAGTTCAATTATTATTTTCCCTTTTAAGCTTTCCGATTTGTTTAGTGGCTTGGATTTTCAAAATCCGGATATGATTCCGGTATTGAAAAATATTCAGATCTGGCAGTCTGTCGGAATTTTCGTTTTTCCTTCTATTTTGGTTGCCTGGCTGGCTTCACAAAAGCCCTGGCAATTTTTAGGCTTAGCCCGGGGAATGCAATTTCACCCCTCCTTATGGGTAATTCTTATCTTATTGGTACTGATGCCGGTGATGAATCAATTAGTTTTATGGAACGAAAATTTGAATCTGCCGGATTTTTTATCCGGAGTAGAAAATTGGATGAAAGAAAGGGAAGAGGTGGCTGCCGGGCTTACCAATTCTTTTCTGTTGACTAGCAACTTTGGCGGCTTTTTGCTTAACATACTGATGATTGCCATAATACCTGCTTTTGGCGAGGAGTTTTTCTTTAGGGGAATTTTACAAAAACTTTTTGGACGGTGGTTTGGAAGCACCCACCTGGCAATTATTCTTGCTGCCTTAATATTTTCTGCACTTCATTTTCAGTTTTATGGATTTTTCCCCCGCTTTGTGCTGGGCCTGATTTTTGGCTATTTATATGTCTGGTCGGGTAATCTGTGGTATCCGATTTTGGCTCACTTGTTTATTAACCTAATCCCGGTGCTTGCCTACTATTACTTAGGAGAAAAAGCACTTGAAAGTTCTCTTGAGCAAATAGGCTCAGGTCAGGGGAGCTGGATGTGGTTTATAGGTGGCTTGATGTTGACTGCCCTGGCCTTATATCAATTTAAAAAAGCATCTTCCCAATCTATGAAGTGAATTTGATGTGCTCAAGGAGCAAATCAAAGAACTTCTGGAGGATTAATCCTTTTTTCTGATTTCCGGAATGCGTATACCAGCCCGTAGCTGGTGCATTCTTTACGTTTTTGATTATCCGGAAGATTTGAAAAACTGGCTTCTATTTCATTCCAAACTTCGAGGATCAAGGCATCTGCATTTCCCCTCAGCAACTTAATTTTTTCGTTGAAGCGCTTATTTGATTTTTGAACTGTCTTTTGCGAATGATATGCTTCTTTAAATTGTTCATACCAGGCCTTGACCTTCCCAATAGTAGGAGTCATTACCGGAGCACCACCTGCATGAATCCTTGAATTTTCTCCATCAATAACAATTTTACCCCAGGAAAGCAGATCCTCCTCAGTAAGTAAACTCGGCACGCGGGCTTCAGAAGGGCCCAAATCGTAATAAGAACGATCTTTAGGAGAGAATTCTTCCCTTGCAATGCACATATTTATTACCTGAATGAAATGCGTAAGATAAATACGGGTCTTCTGTATTTTTTTTTGATAGGATTTATTTTGCCTCACCAACTGATTCCAGGTTTGTTCTTGTTGACTTTTGGCCAGATCAAGATTCTGATGCATTATTCTTAGGGGATGAATATGCCGGGATGAAAATGCCAGTTCATCAATTTCACGAGTGTCGGCCTGTTGAACAGCAGCCAACAATGCACGCAGCCGGGAAGCATCAGTTTTTGGTAAACGACGGTATGGCACAATTATTCTTTTATTTGAATCAGTATAAAATTACAAAAACTAATATTCAAAAAACGTAAAATATATTTACATGACTTTAATCTTTTCAAGTACCTTCGTTGTTTACTCATTATATAATTTTAATTATTAGATATGTTTGAAGCATCAGTTTATACGAGCAGGCGAGATCGCCTGAAAAGTCAATTGGGATCAGGGATTGCCTTATTTCCAGGCAATGTTGATTCTTCGTTTAATTATCCGGCTAATACTTTCCATTTCCGGCAGGATAGTAATTTTCTGTATTTTTTCGGACTTGATCATCCGGGGATGGCCGGTTTAGTAGATGCTGATACAGGAGAGGATTGGATTTTTGGAAATGATGTTGACATGGATGACATCGTTTGGATGGGTCCACAGCCAAGTGTCAAAGATCAGGCTGCAGAGCTTGGTGTTAACAATACTGCCCCCTATGCAAAATTGGCAGAGTATCTAAGCGATGCTCTTGCTAAAGGCCGTAAAATACATTACCTCCCTCCATATCGCGGGGAAACCATTATTGAGCTATCTGATTTACTGGGTTTTGCACCTTCCGGCGTAAAGCCTGGTGCGAGTACTGAGCTGATCAGGGCTGTGGTTGAACAGCGAGCCATAAAAGATGCTTTGGAAATCGCGGAAATTGAGAAAGCCATTAATGTGGCCTACCTGATGCATACTACATCAATGAAAATGGCTATGCCAGGAGTGATGGAGCAGAAGATTGCAGGAACAATTGAGGGAATAGCTCTGGCTCATGGAGGGCCGGTTTCTTTCCCGATTATACTAAGCATGGATGGACAAACTCTTCATAATCACTACCATGGCAATAAGCTTGAGTTGGGTCGAATGATGGTTACCGACGCAGGTGCTGAAACGAGCCTCCATTATGCATCTGATATCACCAGAACAGTTCCGGTGGGAGGCGTTTTTAATGATCGGCAGAGGGCAATTTATCAGCTGGTGCTCGATGCCAATACTAAATCCACAGAAATAATGAAACCCGGTTTGCCTTTCCGGGAAGCGCATTTCCGGGCGGCAGAGGTAGTTGCATCTGGCTTAAAAGATCTTGGACTAATGAAAGGCGATGTGAAAGAAGCTGTTGCCAGTGGAGCTCACGCTCTGTTTTTCCCTCACGGTTTGGGCCACATGATGGGTTTGGATGTTCATGATATGGAAGGCCTGGGCGAGAATTTTGTGGGTTATGATGCAGAGATTACCCGATCCGACCAGTTTGGCCTGGCCTTCCTGAGAATGGGACGTCGTTTACAGGAAGGGTTTGTAATGACGGTAGAGTCAGGTTGTTATTTCATTCCTGCCTTGATCGACCAGTGGAAAGCCGAAGGAAAGCATAAGGAATTTATCAATTATGATGAAGTTGAATCCTATAGAGATTTTGGAGGGATACGTATTGAGGATGATATCCTTGTTACTGCCGACAGCCATAGGCTATTAGGCCGCCCAATTCCAAAAACAATTTCAGAGATTGAAGAGACGATGGGTGGGTAATTTACCTCCCCAAAAAAGAAATATTCCCCTCCTTGCTTCAGGAGAGCCTGTCCCGGACTTGATCCGGGAGGTTTGGGGTGGATAGGTAAATTGGGTATAAAAGGATTTTTAAAACTTAAGATTCGCAGCAAGGAACTCCCTGTTCAATCGTGCAATATGATCCAGCGAAACGCCTTTGGGGCATTCCACTTCACAGGCTCCTGTATTTGTACAATGACCGAATCCCAGTTCATCCATTTTTGCCACCATTGCCTTGGCTCTGCGAACTGCCTCCGGTTTTCCCTGTGGCAGCAGAGCTAACTGAGATACTTTGGAGGCCACAAAGAGCATGGCCGAGGAGTTTTTGCATGTTGCCACACAGGCTCCACATCCAATACAGGAGGCTCCATCCATTGATTCTTCAGCCTTATGTTGAGGAATAGGAATGGCATTGGCTTCCTGGGCACTGCCCGTATTTACCGAGATAAAGCCTCCGGCCTGGAGAATTTTATCAAAAGCATCCCTTTCAACCATCAGGTCTTTTATCACCGGGAAGCCTGCAGCGCGCCATGGCTCAATAACAATGGTATCACCATCCTTGAACTTGCGCATATGCAGCTGGCAGGTGGTGATTTCCTCATCAGGTCCATGTGCCCGGCCATTTATGAATAAGCTGCACATTCCGCAAATTCCTTCCCTGCAGTCGTGATCGAAAGCAACCGGTTCTTTTCCTTCATTGATCAATTGCTCACTCAAAGCATCAATCATTTCCAGGAATGAACTATCCGGACTGATGTTTTTTATTTGATATGATTCAAAATTTCCTTTGGCTTTACTATTTTCTTGTCGCCAAACTTTTAGCGTTAGATCCATCAACTTGTTTATTTATAATCCCTTGTCTTTACTTCAACAAATTCGAACTGAAGGGCTTCCTTGTGCAATTTGGGAGTTTTCTTTTCTCCCATGTATTCCCAGGCACCCACAAACTTAAAATTCTTATCATCCCTCAGAGCTTCTCCCTCCGGGGTTTTATATTCTTCCCGGAAATGTCCTCCGCATGATTCATTTCGCTGGAGTGCATCCATGGCCATTAGTTCACCTATATCAATGAAATCGGCCAGACGATTGGCTTTTTCCAACTCGGGATTAATGGTATCTGTTTTTCCGGGAATTCTGAGATTTTTCCAGAATTCTTCACGCAGGGCCTGGATTTTTACAATACCTTTCTCCAGACCTTCTTTAGTCCGTCCCATACCAACATGTTCCCACATGATTTTACCCAGTTCCTTATGGATAGAATCTACGCTGCGATCACCCTGAATTTTCATCAGCTTATCAATATAAGCAAGAGTTTTTTCCCTGGCCTCAATAAATTCCGGAGTCTCTTCAGGATTCATTCTGGCCACACCAATCTGATCGGCCAGATAATTATTAATAGTAAACGGAAGAACGAAGTAACCATCAGCCAATCCCTGCATCAGGGCGGATGCTCCTAAGCGGTTAGCTCCATGATCAGAGAAATTAGCTTCTCCAATAGAAAATAAACCCGGAATAGTTGTTTGAAGCTCATAATCCACCCATAAACCACCCATGGTATAGTGAATAGCCGGGTAAATCATCATAGGAGTTGTATAAGGATCTGTATCCACAATTTTTTCATACATCTGGAACAGATTTCCATATCTGGCTTCGATGAGGTCTTTTCCTAAACGCTCTATTGCATCTTTGAAATCAAGGTATACGGCATGGCCGGTTCCAATACCAAATCCGGCATCACATCTTTCTTTCGCTGCCCGGGATGCCACATCACGCGGTACCAGATTGCCGAAAGCCGGATATCGTCGTTCCAGATAATAATCGCGTTTCTCCGCTGGCAGGTCAGTAGGCTGAAGCTCTCCCTTCCGGATTTTTTCCGCATCCTCTAACTCTTTTGGAACCCAGATCCGGCCATCATTCCGCAGAGATTCACTCATGAGGGTGAGTTTCGATTGCGCTTCTCCGTGGACGGGAATACAGGTGGGATGAATTTGTACGAAAGCAGGATTGGCAAATAGAGCACCTTTTTTATACACCTGCCAGGCTGCACTTCCATTGGATCCCATTGCCATGGTCGACAAGAAGAAAACATTTCCATAACCTCCGGTGGCCAGGACCACGGCATGTGCAAAATGGGTGCTGATTTCACCGCTTATCATATTCCGAACTACTATACCTCGGGCTCTTCCGTCAACTACCACCAGATCCATCATTTCGGTGCGAGTGTACAACTCCACATTTCCGGCAGCAATTTGCCTGTTAAGAACACCGTATGCACCAAGTAATAGTTGCTGTCCTGTTTGTCCTCTTGCGTAAAATGTTCTGGAAACCAGGGCGCCTCCAAATGAACGGTTGTCGAGGTACCCACCATAATCACGGGCAAAGGGTACCCCCTGGGCCACACATTGATCAATTATATCATTACTTACCTCCGCCAGCCGGTATACATTGGCCTCGCGAGCCCGGTAGTCTCCTCCTTTAATGGTATCATAAAATAGGCGATACACACTATCGCCATCGTTTTGGTAATTTTTTGCTGCGTTAATACCACCTTGGGCTGCAATACTGTGAGCACGACGGGGACTGTCGGAATAACAAAAGTTCTTGACTTTGAAGCCCAGCTCTCCCATGGAAGCAGCGGCTGCAGCTCCGCCCAGGCCGGTACCAACTACAATAATATCCAGTTTGCGTTTGTTAGCCGGATTGACCAGGTTTTGATTGGCCTTATATTTTTCCCACTTCTCAGCAAGCGGGCCGGATGGTACTTTCGAATTTAATTGACTCATAAAATTAAGTTTTGAATGAGATCTATAAGCTTAAAGCAAAGTGGAGATTTTGACCCAGAGAGGAATCAATGCAAATCCCCCGGCAATGACCAGGGAGGCTAACAGCCCGACCAGATTAAGTCGCCGCCGCCATATTCCGTTGCTCCATCCAAGGGTCTGAAAAGCTGACCAGATGGAATGGTAAAGGTGAAGTCCCAGGGCAATTGATCCGATCACATAAACACCAACAATCCACCACCAATCAATAAAGAAGGTAGTTACAAGAGCATAGGAGTTCTCCATGTGAACACCGTGAATTGTTACATCAGCAAGGAGATCATGACCAGTGAATTTAATCTTCCAGAAAAAATTCGCAATATGAATAACTAAGAAGGTTAAAATAGCAAGACCAAGAATAAACATATTTCGGGAAGACCAGGTACTACTATGGCCCAACTTTTGTTTTTTGTATCCCACCGGACGGGTGTAAAGACTATGGATGGTAAGGATAACTGCATATAGGATATGCAGAATAAACCCTATGGCTAACACCGGTTCCACAATGCGAATGATGGGATTTGAGGCCATAAAATGAGCTGCCCTGTTGAACAACTCTCCGGAGCTATCGAACAGGATCATAGAGTTTACTGTTAAGTGAACCAGCATAAATACAAGTAAAAACAGGCCGGATAAACTCATCAGAAACTTCTTTCCAATGGATGAGGAGAGAAATTGTGCCATTTTTTTAGGTTTGGTTTGTGCAAAGTTAAAAATTTAGAAAGTCTATTATTAGAAAAATTGGAATTTATATAGTGTCTAAAGTAGGGAGGGGGAATTATTATCTTTGTAAAAAGTTTTTTTGCATGATTCACAGTATTCTAAAGAACGATATTCCCATCCGTTATGACGATGCGGGTAGGGGAGAAACCCTGGTTTTTTTACATGGACATCTTGAATCCCTGGAAATATGGGAGAGCTTTACTCAACTTTTTGAATCAGATTACCGGATTATCCGGATTGATTTGCCCGGGCATGGAGGATCCGGTATTGTTCATGAGGTATCTGGTATGGATGTGATGGCAGGAGTTGTTAAGGAGGTGCTGAGTCATATTGGAGTTGAAAAGGCTGTTATTATTGGTCATTCAATGGGTGGTTATACCGCTTTGGCAGCACTGGAGCTCTATCCTGAAATTTTTAAGGCTATCTCACTCTTTCACAGCCATACACTTGCCGACAGCCAGGAGATAGTTAAGAAAAGAAATCGGGAAATTAAAATTATTGAAAAAGGGCTCAAGCGTTTGCTCGTAAATCAGAATATTCCAAATATGTATGCCACTTACAATCTTGACAAGTTTCAGGATGCCGTGCATTTTTCCAAAGAAATTGCTCATCGCTTATCTGACGAGGGCGTGATTGCTGCTATTCAGGGATTAAAATCGCGATTAGATAGTTCGTCAATACTGGAGCAGGCTAAGGTGCCCTGTTTGAATATTATTGGGAAGAATGATAATTATATACCTTTTGAAGAGATATCATTACAAACTAAGCTCCCTAGTGGTTCCAGCCGATTGATACTGGAAAATTCCGGCCATATGGGTTTTATTGAGGAAGCAGAAAAGGCC
>JAUVKA010000148.1 GCA_030592205.1 Bacteroidota bacterium
CTTCCTCACTTTGATAAATGTTATTTTTCCAAACCACCGTCAGGAAACTACCGGGAGCTAAATTCCAACTATACTCCAAATCCACTGTGAGGATGTTAAAATTAATATCCTTATTTGAATCAAACTCGGGATAATCCGAGAGGGTTCCATCTGTCTGGAGAAGATAATATTCCTGGTAATCCACAGCCGACCAATAATGCCGCATGGATAAACTTAGAGCTGAAGTATTATTAAACACATAAGAAGCAGAAATTTGATTGGTAATACGCTTGACATTCCTTTTACCAAAAGCAATGCTGTCTTCTGCAAAATAGCTTGCATATCCAATTTCATTATTATTTTTAGAAATCTCAATACGCGGGTTAATCGAAAATTTATTATTGACCCTCCATCTGGGCCTTGCACTAAATTCCCAACCTCTTGTGTCCTCAGCATTCAGGTTATATTCAAAACCCATATGAACTCCTATTTTTTTTCTGTAATCAGAGGATCCTGAAATATCAAATTCCATATGAGCAGGCTTGAGATAGTACCATCCATCCACTCTTGTTTCGTACCAATCATGTGCTTCAACCGGATCCCCACGCAGGGAAAAGTTTATATTCCAGTAATTCGTGAAAGTGGTTCGTGCTGAAAACATACCTCCAAATCTGGCATACTCACGAGGAGCATACAATTGATCATATCCTAACATCAAAGTATAATTCATCGAATTGAAAATGGAGAATGGCTCCAAAAAACGATAAGTCAGGTACAGATCATGATTTATGGCATTATTAATTCTGAGGTATCCCATATCATTGGGATCATATGTATCACTAATTACCGACAAGCTATAATTGGCGTTAAAGCTTCCCCCATATTTCCCAAAACCCAGCTGAGTACTATTGCCTGTACTCGGAGCACCAGACAGTGAATCATACTTTGCACTATAAGCCATATTGGCATTCATGCCGTACATGTTTTCTATGTCCCTGTATCTGCCAGATAATGAAGTCACATTTGCCATCCTGGTGGACGACGGGCTTGTAACGTTAGTATTGGTAAAATTGATGTATGAATTTCTCCCAATTATCTGATCAACTACAAGCATATTATAATTAGTAAATGCTTCGGTCAGGAATTTTTCTTCCTCAAGTTCAGGGTACTTATATTTAGCATAAGTATTAGCCGTCATGGCATTGAAAAAACCAAGACCCAGGTTTTTCGCATTCCTCCCGGATATCTTTGTGGCATTAATCAACTTGGCCTCCTCAGGATTCGCCAGACTTTCCAACTCATCAATATCAAGCTCTGAATAAACATCCCAAAACCCGTCTGGTCTTTTTCCAATTCTCCTGGAATAGAAAAGACCTGCCTTATTGAATAGTTCGATTCCTTCTGTGAAAAATTGGCGGTTTTCCCGATACCGTGTTTCGTAGGGTGTCAAATTCAGAATAATATCATCCGATTTTCGCTGTCCGAAATCGGGAATCAGGGTCATATCAAGAGTGAAGGCTTCGGTAATGCCATATTTCAAATCCATACCGGCTGCATAACTAAATCCATTTCCATCAGGAGTCAAGGCGTAATAACCGGCAGCAAAGGGATATAGCTCAAGCCTAAGAGGAGCTTTAATCGACTCTATTCCAACTAATTCGCCATTCTGGTCTTCCTCTGCAAAACTTCTATCAACCGGATTCCAGACTGAGGTTTCCCTGGTCCTTCTGATTGTACGCCAGAAGTTTATCCCCCATGTCTGCACTTCCTCCTTGGAAAAACGAATTGCAGCATAAGGTATTTCTATTTCCACGACCCACCCTTCATCTGTTATCTGTACTGCGCTTTTCCAAACCGCATTCCAGGAATAATCGCCATACATCATGTAGCGATCCATCATTCCTGATCCACTGACCGACTTCTTACTATCGGCCTGAACATTAGCAGCAGTTACTTCAAACTGGAAGATATTTTGGCCATCATTATATGGATTAAGAGAAATCTTAAAGTAATCCACATTACCCATATAGATATTATCCCGCTTGGTCAGTTCCCTGAATATACTGTCAGGAGAACTATCATATAATATTGCACCAATGTATACCGCCCGGTTATCATAAACCACTCTTACTTCTGATTTTTGGTAAGCCTGATTTCCCATGGCAGGCTGATAAGTAATAAAATCTCCAGCAATCGGTACTGTAGCCCAAATATTTTCATCCAGGCGACCGTCAATCTTTACATTAGCTGTAGTTCGTATTGCCTGAATCTGCTTCTTTGCCTCAAGTGAATAACCAGATAGGGTAATCGTAAAAAGAAGCAATAAGATAAAAAGTGATTTATTCGTTTTCATATTGCCGCAAAAGTATACAAATCAAACGGCTTATTTCATGACCATAAGCGACTGAAACACTAAAGTTTGTTAAAAAAAAGTTAATCCTGATGATATGTATCCAGCCGGCCCAACTGCCGGATACTCTTTATGAATAAATGAATGCAATATAGGTGATATAGCAGATAAGCAGGACGACTCCCTCAATGCGTCGTATCCTTGCTCTTTTCGCAGGAATCATAATAAAAAGTAATAGAAGAGATATCCCTCCAAGGTACCAAATATCAAAATTTAGAACCTGCTCGTTTATTTCAATATTCTTGATAGCCGTAGTAATTCCTAAAATCCCAAGCACATTAAACAGGTTAGATCCTATAATATTACCTATTGAAATATCCGATTCCTTTTTAATAGCAGCTATTACAGATGTGGCTAACTCAGGAACACTTGTCCCAAAAGCGACAATGGATGTTGATATCACATAATCACTTATATTAAAACTACTGGCAATTCCTGAAGCCCCATCTACCAACCAAACAGCACCAAAACGCAGGCCAACAGAACTGGCAACAACAATAAGTAAGGAAATGACAAGTGAATACTTAGGATCAGGGATCTTTTTTTCTTTTTTTCTTTCCGCCCGTCTTGAATTAAGTATTGAAAATACAAGAAAAGCCATCAGTAATAAAAGGAGAATTATGCCTTCAAAATGCACAAGCTCCCCATTCCTTATAAAGAAATAGAACAAAATAGTTGAGGCCATTAATACTGGCCAATCAAAAAATACAGAGCGGGCGTTAACAGCAATGGGCATTATTATTACAGTAAGCCCCAATACCAGCCCGATATTGGAAATATTTGAACCAATAACTGTACCAACAGCAAAATCAGCTTTATCGGCAAATACAGCCTGGAGGCTCACAAACAATTCAGGAGCAGAAGTGCCCAGGGAAACAACGGTCAATCCAACCACGAGAGTGGAAACCCGAAAGTGCCGGGCAAGAGAAACGCCACCTCGTACTAAAAGATCACCGCTGAGTAATAATAAACCCAGGCCAAGAAGAAGAAACAAATAATCCATATCAGAAATTGGGATTGTCAGCCCTTGAGGTCATCTTTAATTTCATTAATATCCTTGGTGATGTCAGAATCATCAACATACTTTCTGAACTCTCCGGTAAGATCTTGCTTGGTGTGATCCATATCCTTCTTGATATCTTTAAGATCATCTGAAAAACCACTGGTAGATTCCTTAAATTCATTCTTGAGTTCCCCAGTGATTTTTCGGAACTCCCGCATTCCTTTGCCCATCCCTCTGGCAATCTCAGGTATCTTATCTGCCCCAAAAAGGAGCAATACAATCACAAAAACGATTATAATCTCTGATCCGCTAATAAATCCAGGAAGTATCCCCATTAAATATCAATTTGCTGCAAATATAAAGAAAAAACCCCGGACGAGTGCCCAGGGTTTTAAGCTCCTTCATCCCATTGAAGGTATTATTTTTTTCCTTTTTCCAGAACCTTCTCCTTCTTTTTCACCAAATCATATACAATTGGAGAGGCAATAAACAGGGAAGAATAGGTACCTACAATAACACCTATCATCATAGCAAAAATAAATCCCCTGATGGAAGCACCACCAAAAATAAAGATGGCCAGCAGAACAACCAATGTGCTCAATGAGGTACTGAAAGTACGACTAAGTGTAGAATTCAATGCCTGATTAACAATCAGTTTCCTATCGCGCTTTCGGAATAGATTTATATACTCCCTAACCCGGTCAAACACAACCACCGTATCGTTGATGGAGTACCCAACCACCGTTAGAATCGCTGCTATAAATGCCTGATCAATCTCCAGCGAGAACGGCATAATACTGTACAAGATAGAGTATAGCCCTAATACAATTATTACGTCGTGGAAGAGAGCTGCCACCGCTCCCAAACCAAACTGCCATGTTCTGAAACGTAACAATATATATAGGAATATTCCTATCAGGGCCAGGATAACAGCGATAAATGCAGATTTAATAATATCATCGGCAATCGTTGGACCAACCATATGCGATTCCATGCGGTTGACTTCCAAAAAGGTTTCCTTGTCTGTTCCGGGCGGCAGGTAATCCACACAACCTCTGTAGAGAGCATCCTCAACAATAGAATCGGCTTCGCGAAGATCACTACCTATCATATATGCAGTAGAAACTTTAACCTGTCTGGATGAACCAAAAGTCTTTACATCGGGTTCATTTTCAAAAGGAGTAGCCAGAGAGTTTACCAGGTCTGATGAATTTACCGGTTCATCGAAACGCACCACATAAGTACGGCCCCCCGTAAAATCAACACCGAGACTTAATCCCCTAACAGCCAATGAAAGAAGCGATGCACCAATTAAAACTCCGGAAATTATATAAAAGATCTTTCTCTTCTCCAGAAACTTAACCCCCATGTTTTTCCAGGCATTCCGTGTAAGGCCAGTATTAAAAGTGATCTTCTTTTCCTTAGCCAGGCGACTCTCAAAAATAAGGCGGGTGATGAAAATCGCTGAGAACAGAGAGGTAAAAATACCAATTACCAGAGTTGTCGCAAATCCCTTGATAGGACCAGTCCCGACTGAATATAGAATTATCCCTGTGAGAAGAGTTGTGACGTTGGCATCAATAATTGCAGAATAGGCATTCTGGTACCCATCCCGAATAGCAAGCTTTAAACCTTTCCCGGCAGTTAGCTCCTCACGTATACGCTCAAATATTAGCACATTGGCATCAACTGACATTCCAATAGTAAGAATAATACCTGCTATACCCGGCAGTGTTAAAACAGCACCCAGCGAGGCAAGCACACCCATAATAAAGAATACGTTGATAATCAATGCCAGGTTAGCCGTAAAACCAGCCTTGTTATAATAGAAAATCATGTACAGCAGAACCAATACGAATGCTAGAATAAATGATAATAGGCCCGCATTTATAGCTTCTTTTCCAAGAGATGGTCCAACAATGTCTTCCGTTAGAATAACAGCAGGAGCATCCATCTTACCTGACTTCAGAATATTCGCAAGGTCCTGAGCCTCTTCAATTGTCATACCCCCTCCTGAAATAGAAGAACGTCCCCCGGAGATTTTTGCATTAACATTGGGATAAGAACGAACATAATTATCAAGTACAATTGCAATCGCATGTCCAATACTTTCTTGAGTAAGTCTCTCCCAGATTTTGCCTCCTTCAGCATTCATAGTGATAGACACTTCCGGCTGGCTCCCAGCACCAAACTCAGCTCTTGCTTTTGTCACTACTGAACCATCCAGGGCAGCTTTCCCTTCCCTGTTTGAAACCTTAATGGCCAAAAGAGCAAAAACGTCTTCCGTTCCATCCATAGGTTTTGCCGTCCAGTAAAACCTGATATTTGAAGGGAAAATGCTTTTGATCTGCTCCATATTCAAATACCGGTTAACCTTAACAGTATCGTATCCCAAGGATCGACCAATAACTGGTCCTTTATACAAACCCTCTGCTGAGCCATGAGGATTTAAAACGGCAAAAAGTGGGTTGTTCGCAGCATACTCCTCATAGGTTTGATCCTCTGCCTGAGCGGTAGTGTCACTTTCCAGCTGATCTATAAGACTCTCTTCACCGGTTGTATCAGCAATTTCAGCAATAAGATCATCGGCTCCTTCAGCAGCAGGATCCTGAGTTTCAACACTCTCCTGTTCCAAAGCGGTAGAATCTACTTCTTCAGGAACCAAACCTGCTTCAATATCCAAAATTTCCTTAATCTTTCTATTTGCATCGTCAAGCCATGGGTAAACATCAGCATTTTCATAGGTCTCCCAGAATTCAAGCTTTGCAGCTCCCTGGAGCAACTTCCTCACACGTTTGGGATCTTTAATCCCGGGAAGCTCAATCATCACCCTGCCAGAAGCACCCAATTCCTGGAAACTAGGTTGGGCTACACCAAACTGGTCAATCCGGTTTCTTAGGATCTGAACACTGTTGTCAATTGCCACCTGAGTTTCCTTGCGGATAACATTTAATACTTCCTGATTGGTACTTGTATATTGAATTTCATCTTTTAACTCAATAGTATTGAATACTGATGCAAGTTTTGCATCCGGATCAACAGTTTCAAAGGCCTGACCAAAAAGGGTGACAAAATCATCCTGACTGTCAGTTTGGTTCTGCCTGGCTAAATTAATTGCCGCAACAAAAGTTGGATCTGTTGAATAATTTGAAAGTCCCCTGACCACGTCAATAACATTGACTTCCAGAGTTACGTTCATCCCACCTTTCAGGTCAAGACCCAGGTTAAACTCGCGTTCCTGGCAATCACGATAAGTATATTTCTTGAGTCCAAGAAAATTATAAACAGGCTTACCTGCCAGCGAATCCTTATAATAGCTTTTCTTAAAAGGATCCCCCTGTGCATATTCATTAGCCTTTTTTTCTACCCTTGATGTTACAAAAGTAAAGGATAATTGGTAAATTGAAACGAGAGCCATTACAATAGCTACAAGCTTTATCGCACCTTTATTACGCATTTGTTAAAGAGGTTTATATATTACTAATACAATCATTTTGCTTTTGGAGGCGCAAATATATTGATTTTTTTCGAGAAAACGATATCCAGAAAATCATGCCTTTCAGTCATTTTAAGGATCATATGACCAGATAGGGGATAAGGAAATCCCGGTTATTGTGTTTTATCCGGGATCATCTAATGAAGATAGGTAAACCTATTTCAATAATTCATCATAATCCTGTTCCAAAGGTCTATTGTTTTCAAAATCGAACAGGTTAGTTTTTCTGATGTTGTAGTAATAATCCCAATAAGTTCTCAGAGCTCCGATATAATTTTGAATTGCATTGTCTTTTGCCTCCAATGCATCATTCAATTTGAGCACATCTACTTTACCAATAATACATTTCTGTTTTGTAATGTCAAAACGGGTTTGCGAAAGAGTATCGGTATTGGCAGCAAGCGCCAATTGATCACCTTGCATATTAAAATTCGTGACATCCAGAAATATTGTCTGATCAAAATCAATTCTCTGTTGATCCAATGATAATTTCGTCACATCAAAGCGGGACACTGCCATTTTTAACATCCCTTTTCTTTTCCCCCAATCCAAAATAGGAACAGTAACACCCACTGATAATCCCTGGGATTGTCGTGGGTCTTTATATGCATCTGGCAAATACGTTGCTTGTTGAGCTAAACCATAACTTGCTCTCAAATCAGCATTAAACCGTGCATTTGCTTTTGCCTGAGCCACATTCATTTGTGCTTCCAAAAGTTGTCGATCCATTGACAACATCTGTGGGTTATTTTGACTGGCCAATTCTGTTGCCTTGTCAACATCAACCTGGAACTGAGGCACATCCGTGGATGTAACTAATTCGAAGTCAATATTTGCATTATAACCCAGGAATCTCATCAAACGTGCCTTCCTCATTTGCAAATCAATTTTCGACTTAGTTAATTGATCAGTTGATCTCAAATAATTTAGTTCCATTTGCATCAGGTCTCCCTGGTCAATTGTTCCAAGCTCAAATCGTCCCTTAGCCATTTGGTACAGGGAGTCGTTACTCATTACATTTTTTTCAAATGTCCTGACATTCATTTGGTACAAAGCCATATCGAAAAAAAGGCGTACGGCTTTAAGATTTACATCCTCCATACTTTGGAGGTAGGACTTTTTTGCCTCCTCATATTTAATAGGCTCAATCTTTCTTTCCCATTTGAATTCATTAAAGGAAAACAGTGGTTGCATGAATCCAATACTTATAGGGGATGACAAAAAATTGGCAGGATCATCATTCAGTTGGTCTAAGCGGCCAAGACTTGAACTCATAAAGATTCTACCACCTGTAAATGGGACTGACTGATTGACCGACAAGTTAAGGGAGGAATTCAAGCTTTTTGAATCACCATATATAGATATCCATTCGCCATTCTGGTAAACCTGATCTTTAACAATAGATCGATTCAGATCCAGGACATTCGCATCAAGGGACACAGAGGGCAGGTAATTCGCCTTATAACTTCTGAAGGACCAATAGCTGCCGATAAACTGGTGTTTAGCTAAAAGGGCTTCAAGTGAATTCTCATTCGCCAGTCCAATTACATCTTCCAGACTAAGCTTCTTGAGCTGGCTGTTCTGGGCATGCAAAATCATCGGGAATATGGATAGCACAAGGATAGATAGTAGAAAAGTGTGCTTTTTCATAAAAGTATTTTTTAGTGTTTAGTATGAAATATTTAGTTGGCTCTCAACGATTCAACCGGATCCTGACTAGCCGCTCGCTTGGCAGGAATATATCCAAAAATAATCCCAACAGCTGCTGACAC
>JAUVKA010000211.1 GCA_030592205.1 Bacteroidota bacterium
AAGCTGTTCTTCCAGTTCCTCATGATGACGGGTTTGGCCCGACATAGCCCTTGCTCCCATTGGGTAGGCAAGACCCCATTCCTTAGCAGCATCAGCATCAGCCTTGCGAACTTCCGGATGGTTCCCCAACCCGAGGTAATTATTTAAACTCCAGGTTAATACCTCTTTGCCCTGGAAGGTCATCCGGGGGCTGATCTCACCTTCGAGTTTCGGAAAAACAAAATATCCATGGGCTTCTTTCTGGTACTGACCCAGAGGGCCCATATTGCGTTTGATCTTTTCAAAAATATCCACTTTTATGATCTTTTTAGGTTTTTATTGGCAGCAAAATTACTATTTTTCATAACTATTCGTTGATATGATATTCAGGTAATTTATTGTACCTTTGCGCAATGTTTAAAAAAGAGTACTATTTGTCATTATTTACTGTTATTCTGGTACTTCTGCTATCATCATGCAGCGAGTATCAAAAAATACTTACCAGCAGTGATTATGATTTGAAGTATGAGAAGGCTTTGGAGTATTATGATGCTGAGGATTATATCCGATCTTCATCACTCCTGGAGGAACTTATTCCAGTTTATGCGGGTACTGAACAAGCAGAGGAAGTGAATTATCGCTATGCCTATACCTACTATTATCAGCAGGATTTTCCTATGGCAGGCTATTACTTCAAGAATTTTGTTACAACCTTCCCCGCCTCCAAATATGCTGATGAGTGTGCTTTCATGGTTGCTTTTTGCTATTACGAGGATTCTCCTCATATAAACTTGGATCAGACCAGCACGACAAAAGCAATTGAGGAATTGCAAATATTTATTAATAGACATCCTTTAAGCCCTCGTGTGGAAGAATGTAACAACCTGATCGATGAATTAAATGATAAATTGGTGCAGAAATCTTTTAATAGTGCCAAATTGTATTACGATCTTGGAGAATATAAAGCCTCGATCACTGCCTTGAATAATAGTTTATTAGAATACCCCGATACCCGTTTCAGGGAGGAGTTGTTGTACCTGATTCTCCGTTCAAGCTATGAACTGGCAAAGAATTCGGTTGCTGATAAGATCAAGATCAGGTACGAACAAACTACCGAGGCTTACTTAAAATTTGTGGATGAATTTCCAGAAACGGAACATTTGAAGGAGGCTAAGCGTTTATTTGATGCCGCCCAAAAAGCATTGTAACATTAGAACAATATATATAGATGGATTATAAAAAAAGCAACGCTCCTGTTACCACTATCACTCGGGATTTGAGTAATATTGATGCACCGACAGGCAATATTTATCAGAGTTTAGTAATAGTGGCCAAGAGGTCTAATCAGATTGGAGCAGAGCTCAAAACAGAGTTGAACTCCAAATTGGAAGAATTTGCTTCCTATTCTGATAATCTAGAGGAAGTATTTGAAAACCGCGAGCAGATTGAAATATCTAAATTCTATGAAAGGTTGCCAAAACCTACCCTGATCGCTATGGAGGAATTCCTCGATGGTAATGTTTATTACCGTGGACCTGAGTCTATTGTAATGGAGTAAACACCTCAGCCCTATGCTTAAGGGAAAAAAAATAATTTTAGGCATTACAGGTAGTATTGCTGCGTATAAATCAGCTAGTCTGATCAGGCTCTTAGTTAAAGAAGGAGCTGATGTACGTGTGATAATAACTCCTTTTGGCATAGAATTCATAACACCACTTACGCTTTCAACTCTTTCCGGTCATCCGGTTCTTTCAGATTTTTTCGAAAGAGATAATGGGGATTGGAACTCTCATGTTGATATGGGTTTATGGGCTGATATGTTGTTAATTGCCCCGGCTACTGCTAACACTATGGCAAAAATGGCCAGAGGCATATGTGATAACCTTCTGCTAACCACTTATTTGTCTGCCCGATGCCCTATTGTAATTGCTCCGGCAATGGATATGGATATGTTCAGACATCCGGCTACCCTAAAAAATATTGAGATTCTTAAAAGTTACGGGAATCAAATCATTGAACCTGCTACAGGTGAACTGGCAAGTGGATTGGAAGGAAAAGGTAGAATGGAAGAGCCAGAGAAGATTCTGGAATGGATTAAGGAATTCTTCAAAAGAAAAGGCCGCTTTAGTGGTAAAAAGATACTGATAACAGCGGGCCCGACCTTTGAAAAGATTGATCCGGTTCGTTATATCGGAAATTTCTCATCAGGAAAAATGGGGATCGCCCTTGCCAATAAGCTTATTGAAGAAGGGGCTGAAGTCAAGCTTGTGGCCGGACCAATTGACAGCAGTACACTGCATAAGGGAGTGAAACATATTCCGGTTGTATCTGCCACGGAGATGCATGAAGCCTGTTTGAAGATTTTTCCCGAAATGGATATTGCTATCATGAATGCTGCTGTGTCGGATTTTCGCCCCCTGGAACAGGCTGATAATAAAATCAAACGATCTACTGAAGAATTAGAATTACGACTGGTTCCCAACCCCGATATTGCTGCCAGCCTTGGTGCAGCTAAAAAAGAAAATCAGTTACTGCTTGGATTTGCTCTGGAAACAGATGAGGGTATGACCGCTGCTCTTGCTAAGAAAAAAAAGAAAAATTTTGATATGATAATTTTGAATTCTCTTCAGGACAAAGGCGCTGGCTTTGGAGGGGATACAAATATGATTACTATAGTTGGCAAGGACAATAAATCACAAAAATTTGAGTTAAAATCAAAGACTGAAGTCGCTTCAGATATCATTGATGCCATTTTCGCTATTTTTGAAGATTAAGTTATGCTCAGATTAATTCCCATATTGTTACTTTTTGTCTGTTTGCCTTTACATGGACAGGAATTACGTTGCCAGGCCAATGTTTCTTCACCACAGGTGCAGGGATCTAATAAGCAGGTATTCGACGCCATGCGTAAAGCCATGTACGAATTTCTTAACAACACCAAGTGGACGGATCATGTTTTTGCAGAGGAGGAGAGGATTGATTGTAGTTTCATGTTCAGAATTACTGACCAGATCTCCATGGATGAATTCCGTGGGACATTGACGGTTCAGGCAAGACGACCAGTTTTCGGTACTGATTATCAGACAATCCTGATGAATCACCAGGATACTGATATTCATTTCCGCTTTGCAGAATTTGAACCACTTGAATATAATGAACAGGCTCACACCTCAAATCTTGTGGCTATACTGGCTTATTATGTCAATATCATTCTTGGCCTGGATTATGATTCCTTCTCACAAGACGGGGGTAACTTGTTTTTCGAGCGAGCAGAGAATATAGTCATCAATGCGGCAAATGCTCCTGAATCCGGATGGAAGGCCTTCGAAAATCAAAGAAACCGATACTGGCTGGTGGAGAACCTGCTGAATAGTAAATATGAATCTTTCCGTACATGTTTATATCGTTATCACAGGTTAGGCCTGGATAAAATGAGTGGTAGTGTGAATGAGAGCCGTGCCGAAATATCTGAAGCAATAACCGACTTGCGAGGACCGTACCGGGAGAATTCCCAAGCTATGATATGGACCGTATTTTTCACAGCTAAAGCCGATGAGATTAAAAATATTTTTTCAGAAGGATTTCCTGACGAAAAGGCGCGTATTGTAATGGTTCTTAAGGAAATAGATCCTGCGAATACTACCAAATGGGATGCTATTACCGCATCTGGAGGATTATAATAAGTTAACATGCTCAATTCCCTGTCTGTCCAAAACTATGCCCTCATTTCCTCTCTGGAGGTAAACTTTCATTCAGGTTTGTCAGCTATTACTGGTGAAACCGGTGCGGGAAAATCCATTCTTATGGGTGCACTTAGCCTTGTTTTAGGAGACCGGGCTGATACTACGGTTCTAAATGACAAATCAATAAAGTGTGTTATAGAGGCAGAATTTAATATCGATGGATTAGGTCTTAAGAGCTTCTTCGAGAAGCATGATCTTGATTTTGATATTCGTACCCTGCTGCGTAGGGAAATATTGCCAGGGGGGAAATCAAGAGCTTTTGTCAATGATACTCCCGTGACTCTGCCCGTTGTAAAAAGCCTGGGAAACCTACTGGTAAATATCCATGCCCAACACCATAATCTTATTCTCAAAGATGAAGGATTTCCCCTTGAGGTTCTCGATATTTTTCTTGGGCTGGAGGACTTAAAGGATGAGTATATCCAGGCATTTAGCCATCTCAAGAAGATTCAGGGTTCGATTACCGGGCTAAATGATAAACTGAGTGAAGCACAAAAGGAACAGGATTATCTGGAATTCCAGTTTAAGCAACTAGAGGAGGCCAGACTGGAGATTGGGGAAGAAGAAACACTTGAAAAAGAGCAGGAAATTCTTACTCATGCTGAAGAAATCCGTATAGCTCTGGGTGAGGTGGTCAACTCTTTTTCGGAGGAGGAGATAAATGTTCTGCAAATGATCAAAAAGTCATTGCAAAGCATTTCTTCGATAATTAAATACTTACCCCACCTGCAGGAGCCATCTAAGAGGTTAGATTCGGTGTACATTGAGATAAAGGATCTGAGCTTTGAATTGGAGCAAATGTTGGAAAGGGTTGAATCAGATCCGGAAAGACTAAGTTTGCTCACCGACCGTCTTGATCTGCTCTTTTCTCTTCAAAAGAAGCATCAGGTAAATTCCAGTGAGGATCTGCTCAGAATTAAAGAGGATATTTCCAGAAGATTGGAGGAAATAATCACTTCTGATGCTGAACTTAACAAGTTAATTGAAGAACGGGATGCTTTGATCATCAGGCTCAAAAAGCTTGCAGGTAATTTGAGTGGAAAGAGATTGGCTGGCATTTCCCATTTTTCCCAGGCAGTTGAAAATCATCTCAAAGATGTTGGTATGCCATATGCTCAGTTTCAAATTCAACATACTCCACTTGAGAATCTTTCTGAGTACGGGGTGGACAAGTTTTCCTTCCTTTTCTCAGCTAATAAAAACCAGCCTGTTGAGTTGATTCAAAAGGTTGCCTCTGGTGGTGAAATGAGCAGGTTGATGCTTAGTATCAGGTCTTTAGTAAGTGAATCTCTGGCTGTACCTACATTAATATTTGATGAAATTGATGCTGGTGTTTCTGGTGAGATAGCTGATAAAATGGGTAAAATGCTGAAAAGGATATCCAAAAACCGGCAGGTTATTAATGTGACTCATCTTCCTCAGGTAGCAGGGAGGGGCGATTATCACTACCAGGTTTTCAAATATGTTGATGAAAAAGCAACACGTACGGGGATCAGGCTTTTGAATTCTGATAACAGAATTATGGAGATGGCTAAAATGCTGAGTGGTGAGCAATTGACAAATGAAGCCCTTAGTAATGCCAAGGCTCTTTTACACAAGTAATAAGTTTTTTTTCACAACCATTTCTAATTATAATTGTTTTCTACTTTAGCTAATTCAAAATTCTAACCTAATATGGCTTATAATTTACTCAAAGGGAAAAATGGGCTCATCTTTGGAGCTTTAAATGCAAATTCGATTGCCTGGAAAATTGCGGAAAAAGCGCATGAAGAAGGCGCGGAATTTGTTCTTACCAATTCTCCTACTGCTTTCCGTTTGGGGGAGATCAATAAACTGGCTGCAAAGACCAATAGTCAAATGGTTCCTGCAGATGCTACAAAAGTTGAGGATCTGGAAAATCTTCTGATAAAAACCATGGAAATTTTTGATGGAAAAATTGATTTTATTCTTCATTCCATTGGGATGTCTCCAAATGTTAGGAAAAAGCGGAGCTACGATGATCTTAATTATAGCTATTTTTCTCAGACCCTGGATATTTCGGCTATTTCTTTTCATAAGGTTTTACAGTCTGCAAAGAAATTAGATGCCATCAATGAATATGGTTCAGTAGTGGCCTTAAGTTATATAGCCGGGCAGCGAACTTTTTATGGTTATAACGATATGGCTGAGGCTAAATCAATGCTGGAAAGTATTGCAAGAAGCTTTGGTTACATATACGGTCGTGAGAAAAATGTGAGGGTTAACACTGTTTCTCAATCGCCAACTCAAACTACTGCCGGAAGTGGGATTAAGGGTTTCGACGGCCTGTATGATTACTCCGATCGGATGTCGCCGCTTGGCAATGCTTCGGCCCAGGAATGTGCTGATTATTGTATCACTCTTTTCTCCGATCTGACGAGAAAGATTACAATGCAAAACCTATTTCACGACGGTGGGTTCTCTGGTATGGGTATGAGTGCCAGGGTAATGGGTTTCTATAACCGTTGTCTGGATAATCTGTTGCCGGACGAATGGTAGAGACGGATCGTGATGCGTCTCTACGGTGGTTTATCGATATAAT
Organism: Bacteroidota bacterium; assembly: GCA_030592205.1. GTDB lineage: Bacteria > Bacteroidota > Bacteroidia > Bacteroidales > UBA12481 > JAUVKA01. Next base: position 6,283 of record JAUVKA010000211.1, read on the forward strand.
ATCAAAAATAAAATAGGAACAATAATTCCGGCGATGGTCCACAATGCGCCACGACGCTTTATGCTGTGTTTTCCTGATTTAATAATGAATAGTCCGGATATAGAAATAATAATCCAGGCTACACAGAAGATGTCGGAGAACCATTTCCACCATACACCCGGATTGTAGTGCAGGAAGTTTACCTGATTTAATATTGGCCTTTTATTAATTGTTTCCAACAGACCTTCTCCTGTACTCATCTTAATGGTCAGGTTACCATTCTTGAGAAATACTTTAACCTGGTCATCTGTAGGGAAATAGAATTTTTTGTATTCCATCTTAATATCATATTCCGCCAGAAGGCCCTTGACCCAATCATCATTAACCATATCAGAATTGATTGGAGCAGGAACTTCCAGATCATAATGCTGAATTTTGTAATTGGGATTAAAGTCCCGAAGGTGGTTGAGGGCGATACCGGAAATAGCATAGATTATACTCAATCCAAAAAAGAAGTATCCCAGGTCGCGATGTAATACGCGGTTTAATTTTCTAATATTCATAATGTAAAAATAAAAAAAGGCCAGAGTAAAACTGACCTTTTGTATTTTGAAAGAGGATTATTTTTTTTCTTCTAAAGCAAGGACTTCAACAGTGAAAAAGGAAAGATACTCTTTGCCGGTTTCAGCCAATTGCTCCCTGTAGTTCTTTATCTGTTTACGTGCAGCAGCATTTGGATCTTCGGTTTCAGCTTCTTCAGCAAGGTCATGTCCGGGTTCACCCTTATGCTCTAATTCTTTTTCCTTAGTTTGTACGGTTTCTTCCAATTCTGCCTCCCATTCAATCAAGAA
>JAUVKA010000207.1 GCA_030592205.1 Bacteroidota bacterium
TTTCAGCCGCTGATTGGAAAAATTGCCCAAATTTCCGGGATTAAATACAATGCAAATGAAAAATCCGATGTGGCAATGCGGGTTATTGGGGATCATCTTCGTGCCATAGCTTTTTCCATTGCCGACGGACAGTTGCCCTCCAATACAGGAGCAGGGTATGTGATTAGAAGAATTCTGAGGCGTGCTGTGAGATACGGATATTCATTCCTTAATCTGGATGAGCCCTTCCTGGCAAAACTGATACCTGACCTGTTGGATACTCTGGGAGATGCCTTCCCCGAGCTAAGGTCGCAAAAGGATCTAATAGAAAAAGTCATAAGCGAGGAAGAGCAAACTTTCCTGAGAACCTTGGAAGCTGGTATAATCCGACTCGAGCAAATTGTAAAAACCCATGATGGAATAGAATCAAAAGTTATAAGTGGGAAGCAGGCTTTTGAACTTTATGACACCTTCGGATTTCCTCTGGACCTAACAGAGCTGGTTCTTCTTGAAAAGGGCTTCACTATAAATGTCAGGGAATTTGAAACGGAAATGGAAAAACAGAAGACCAGATCCCGATCTGCTGCAGAACAGGAAACCTCTGATTGGGTTATTCTTCATAAAGATGATCGGGAAGAATTTATTGGATATAATCATCTTGTTACTGAGGTCAGGATAATGCGTTACCGGGAGGTAAATACAAAAACAAAAAAACAATATCATCTGGTTTTCAATTTTACGCCTTTCTATGCAGAGAGTGGTGGACAGGTAGGTGACATTGGCATTATTGAACAAAATGGGGAAAAGATCAAAATCCTTGACACAAAAAAGGAAAATAATGTGATTATTCATATTGTGAATAAACTCCCTGCAGATCCCTCAGGTAATTTTATTGCCCGGGTAAATGCTGAGATCCGCTCTGATATAATGAAAAATCATACTGCAACCCATCTTTTGCATCAAGCTCTAAGAAAGGTTCTTGGATCGCATGTAGAACAAAAAGGATCTCTGGTAAACAATCTTTACCTGCGATTTGATTTCTCTCATTATGAAAAAGTTACTCCTGAGCAAATAGTTGAAATCGAGTTGATGGTTAATTCTTTAATCCGGGCTAACACTCAACTATCTGAGCATAAAAACACTCCAATTAAGGAAGCTAAATCCATGGGGGCAATAGCTCTTTTTGGAGAAAAGTACAGTGAGCTGGTTCGTGTGATCCAATTTGGAGAATCAATAGAACTGTGTGGAGGGACTCATGTAAAAGCAACTGGTGAAATCGGATTCTGTAAAATTACTTCAGAAGGATCCATAGCTGCAGGTATACGCCGTATTGAAGCCATTACAGGCCTGAGAGCAGAAAACTGGGTCAGGGATCAAATTCAGATTCTAGGTGGAATAATGAGTTTATTTAAAAACAATTCAGAACTAGTGGAAACTGTTAAACAAGCAGTTGAGGAAAATGCAGCTCTGAAAAAACAATTAGAAAAGGTAGAAAAAGCAAAGCTGAAAGAACTTAAAACCTACCTGATTGATCATATAGAAACAGTTCAGGATACTCAAGTGATCAAATCAGTCGTTGATATACCTGACGCTGTAAAAATTAGAGATCTGGCTTTTCAGATCAGGGGAGAGAAAAAAAATCTTGTATTGATATTGGGTGCCATTATCAATGGAAAACCCAACCTGAGCATCATGATCACTGATGATCTGGTGTCAGCCAATAATTGGAATGCTGGCAGTATTATTAGAGAAGCTGCAAAAAAGATGCAGGGAGGAGGAGGAGGACAGGCCTTTTTCGCCACAGCTGGCGGCAAAAACCCTGATGGACTTCAAGAAGCGATCGACACTGCATTCAAACTAATATTTGAGGTAACTTAATTGAATGATGTAAGCCGAATATTCGATTTAATAGATCATTACCCGGATCAGAATTCCGACCGGGAGGTATTTGCGCATCGAAGTTCTCGTGGCTGGAAATATCTGAATTTAAAAGATTATCGTAAAAATGTTAGTTTTCTGGCAAGGGCTTTTATCGGAAAGCTAGATAAAGGCGATCGTATAGCTACTGTTTCAAACAACAGGTGGGAATGGAATATTGTCGACATGGCAGCTGCTGAGGCAGGCATGGTTCATGTACCTATCTATCCGACAATTTGTATTGAAGAATTCAGGTATATCCTCATACACGCCGGTGCAAAGCTCCTTTTCGTTTCGGATAAAACTCTGTCGAAAAAACTAAGCCCGCTTCTGGAAGAAATTAATACTCTGGAAGGTATATATAGTTTTGACCGGGTAGATAACTGTCCTTCCTGGATGGAGTTGATTCTTGAAAAAAAAAATCTGGCACCGCAATTGGAATTGCAATATAGAAAGGATCAGGTTTTACCAGATGATCTGATGACTCTTATCTACACTTCCGGAACCACAGGAACACCAAAAGGTGTGATGCTATCCCATCGCAATCTTTTGTCGAATATTAAGGCTGTAATTGATATCTTCCCAATGGAAAATGGCGACAGGGCATTAAGTATTCTACCCCTGTGCCACATCACCGAAAGGATGGTCAATTACGTTTACCAATATACAGGGGTCAAAGTCTTTTATGCCCGCAACTGGACCAGTCTTCTAAAAGATCTCAGGGAATCAAGGGCCCAGGGATTTGTGGCCGTTCCCAGGGTATTGGAAAAGATTCTTGAGAAAATACTTGAAAATGCAAGTAAATTGAATCGGCGTCAACGATGGATGTTTAACTGGGCAATGGATCTTGGAGGCAAATACAAGGTAAACATGGGGCCTTGGTTAAAAAGGAGATATAAAACGGCAGATAAGTGGATATTCATTCATTGGCGGAAAGCTTTGGGAGGGCCAAAAAAGTTCATCGCCTGTGGAGGAGCTTTTCTGGATGAAAAGGTCCTTAAGATCTTTTTAGCTGCCGGGTTCCCGATACATGAAGGCTATGGTATGACCGAGACTTCTCCTCTGATAAGTATCAACCATTTTGCAGCTCCTGATTGTCTGAAACCGGGTACTCAGGGACATCCACTGAATAATGTTCAGGTTCGAATTGCTGAAGATGGAGAGATTCAGGTGAAGGGACCTAATGTGATGATGGGCTATTTCCGTGAACCAGAATTGACAGCAAATAGCTTTTGCCCTGATGGCTGGTTTTGTACTGGAGATACCGGAACTTTGGATAAGGAGGGTTTCCTTTCGATCACAGGGAGAAAAAAAGAGCTTTTTAAAACCTCCGGGGGAAAATATATTGCCCCTCTGGCGATAGAACAAATATTCCTCAAATCTTCATTAATTGACAATCTGGTTGTGGTTGGGGAAAATCAAAAATTTCCAGGAGCGATAATCAGGCCCAATATAGAATACCTTACTAATTGGGCAGACAATCAGAAAATTCGTTTTAGTAGCCATCGGGAACTTATCAAAATGCCCAAGGTGGTCAAACTCATAGAAAAAGAGGTGAATCGCCTCAACAAAAACCTTGGCAAAACAGAACAGATCAAGGAATTCCGTCTTGTCCACGACAAATGGTCTGTTCCAACCGGGGAACTAAGTCCGACTTTGAAGGTTAGACGACTCTTCGTAACTCTAAAATATGAAAAACTCGCCCGTTCAATTTATCGTCCGCCAAAAAAACGAAAAGTCATAAGGAGGAAAAAAATAAGGCACTACATATCAAGAGGTTCCAGGAACTAAAAATGGCAGTACGCCCGGAAGGCATTCAAAACGCAGAGGAGCTGTCCCATGGATTTCTCCGTCAGCCTCAATAAGAACTTTTTCTCCCAATGGCACAACATTCACGTGATCAGTAAAATGATAATTCAGATCAGGTAGATTTATATGTTTGCTTTTTCTAAGATTTCCGAAATTTTTGAAATAATCCAACATAGTCACATTTCCTGCTAAAACAACCTGAAACTTTCCGCTGTCAATTTGAGCATCCGGTGCAATACCGTAGCCAGAGCCGAAAAACTGACCATTAGCTACCACTAAAGTCAGAACCGGCCCCTCCCAGGTAAATCCGTCCCAGGAAATCCTCATCAACTTATGTTTATACTGGAAGAATTTCAGGAAAATAGCTAGAAAAAAGGTCATTGTACCTCCCAGGATTATTTTCCGTAAATGAACCCCGTTAACCTCTGATACCACTTCGGCACCAAAACCGGCATCAGCAATATTAACGAAGTATTTCTCCTCCTGTGTTTCTTCAGGAGCACCAATTTTCATCTTTCCAGCATCAATATTACGGACACTGGAAGTTCTGATCAGTAAACCCAGTTGTTCAACAGATCTTTCTACGCCAACAGTCCGAACAAAATCATTTCCTGTTCCCCATGGCAATACACCCAAAACAACCTTGTGCTTTTTCTGGCCTCCTGATTTCAAGTAACCATTCACAACTTCATTAAGAGTTCCATCCCCTCCTATCGCGATTAAAAAATCACAACCTTTCTCCAGTGCTTCAATAGTAAGGGACTGTGCTTGCCGGGCTCTATCTGTTTCGAAAAACCCTAATTCAAATTCCCGGGCCAGGGCATCCTGAAGTTCCTTTTTAATTTTCTTTTTTCCATGGATTTTTCCATGAAGAACAAAACTTATTTTCTGATTCTCAGCCATTTAAATCTTGCTTTTTGCAAAGTAAAGATCGACAATTTACTAATTTTAGCAATACAATGAGAATATCACTAATATTTATGATATTGAGAATTTTTCTATATTTATGCAATTAACAATTTATATATGAATTTCAGTCCCTCTTCAGATCGTTATTCACAAATGAAATATAAGCGTTGTGGCAGAAGCGGAATAAGTCTTCCCGTACTGTCTCTGGGCCTCTGGCACAACTTCGGTGGAGTGGATGATTTTAATACGGCCAGGGCTTTGGTTCTGGAAGCATTTGATTCCGGAATAATTCATTTCGACCTGGCAAATAATTACGGCCCCCCACCCGGTTCTGCAGAAATCACTTTTGGGAAAATATTGAATTCTGATCTACAGACATACCGGGATGAGCTTATTATCAGCACAAAAGCAGGTTATCTGATGTGGCCTGGCCCCTACGGAGAATGGGGCTCACGTAAATACCTGCTTGCCTCTTTGGATCAAAGCTTAGCCCGCATGGGTTTGGAGTATGTAGATATTTTTTATTCACACCGCTACGACCCGCAGACCCCCCTGGAAGAAACAATGGGCGCACTTAATAGCGCCGTAAAAAGTGGTAAGGCCCTGTATGCAGGGATAAGTAATTACCCTCCGGAAGAAACCACCAGGGCTGCAGAAATCTTACACGATATGGCTTGTCCATGCCTTATTCACCAGGTGAAATATTCATTACTGCAACCTGAAGCCGGAAAAGGCCTGGATAAAGTCCTGAGCAGATTGGGAATTGGATGTATTGCCTTTTCTCCACTGGGCCAGGGGATTCTCACCAGTAGATATCTGGATGGGATTCCTAAGAGCTCGAGAGCGGGCAAAGCACATGGCTTCCTCAGAGAAGAAGAAATTAACCAAACAGTTATGAGTAAAGTCAGACTTCTAAATGATCTTGCCACAAAAGGGGAGATGAGCCTTGCTGAATTATCTTTGAATTGGGTAAGGAGTCATAAATTTATCACTTCCGTACTCGTAGGAGTAAGTTCAGTTGACCAGTTGAGGACTAACCTCAAATTGATAGGCCTGGAACCTTTCTCCCAATCACAAATGGACAATATAAATAGCATTATGAAATAAATTGATCTAAACTATAAAACCCTAATAAAATGGAAATTACCAGAGTCTTTGAAGTGCTGGATTATCAGCTCAAAAATTACCCCCGTAAGGATGCCCTGGGAGGAAAAGTGGATAACCAATGGGTTACATACTCAACAGAAGAATACATCCGCCTGTCAAACCTTATGAGCTATGGTCTGCTTGCCATGGGATTCAAAAAAGGAGATAAAATTATCACTTCCTCAAACAACAGACCGGAATGGAATTTTCTTGATGTGGGAATGATGCAAATTGGTGTAATACATGTTCCAATTTACTCAACACTAAACGAAGAAGAGACCAAGTACATTATGCAACATTCCGACTCCCGAATGGCTGTGGTTTCTGATGCAAAGCTTTTCGAGAAATTCAGCTCTGTACTACCTGAGACACCGAATATTGAACAGGTATACACCTTCAATAATGTGGAGGGTGCATCCAATTGGAAAGAAATAGCAGAGTTGGGAGAGAAAAATGAAAAGAAATTCAAGAATGAACTTGGTAAAATCAAGGATAGTATTAAACCAGAAGATTTATTCACAATTGTATATACATCAGGAACTACCGGGGTTTCAAAAGGCGTAATGCTTTCACATAATAATGTTTCCTCTAATCTGGTGGCTGCAGTTCATTTACTTTCACTGGATCACACCGAAAAAGTACTGAGTTTCTTGCCATTATGTCACATTTTCGAAAGAACTGTACACTATGCATATCAACTTGTTGGGTATGGGCTGTACTATGCTGAAAGCCTTGGAACTATAGGGAAGGACCTAAAAGACCTGAAGGTCGGCGGATTTATTGTAGTCCCAAGAATCCTTGAGGTGATGTACGACAAAATTATTGCCAAAGGGAAGGCACTAAAAGGGATCAAAAAGCAAATTTTCTTCTGGGCAGTAAACCTGGGCAAGCGCTATGAACATGATAGGGCAAATGGATGGTGGTACGAATCTCAGCTTAAACTGGCTAGCAAACTGGTATTTTCGAAGTGGAGAGAAGGTCTTGGAGGAAATATAAAAATGGCTATCACTGGAAGCGCAGCCATTCAAACTAAACTGGCCAGAGTATTTACAGCAGCAGGAATCCCAATCCAGGAAGGTTATGGCTTAACCGAAACCTCACCGGTTATTTCCGCAAATGAAAGGGATTATCCCGACAACAGGTTCGGCACCGTCGGCAAAGTAATCGGCGGAGTAGAAGTAAAAATTGCTGATGATGGAGAAATTCTGGCAAAGGGACCCAATATCATGATGGGATATTATAAAGATGATGCACAAACCAAAGAAGTTATTGACTCAGATGGCTGGTTCCATACTGGTGACATTGGAACCTTTGTAGACGGGGAATTCTTGAAGATCACAGACCGTAAAAAAGAAATGTTCAAAAATTCCGGTGGAAAATATGTTGCCCCACAAATGATCGAAAA
>JAUVKA010000391.1 GCA_030592205.1 Bacteroidota bacterium
AAGATATCGATAGCACCATTCTCGGTTTGCAGCTTAAAACTTCCCCGTAGTTGATTAAGTGGCTTCATCTCGTTCATACTTTGAATAGTACCAGCTTTATCCAACACTTCCTGTACCTCAGACATACGATGTTCCCGCGATTTGTCCAGGAAAAAGTTTTCAGCCAATATTTCCGCTTCCAGGTCTGTGTTCCAACTCTGAATCAATTGAGTTACCTGCTCTTGTTTTTCTGCTAAAATATTTGAAACAGGAAGCTCTCGGGACTGCAAGTCAATCGTTTCAAAAAGCAATTTTCCAATCTCTTTAATAGGATAGGGGGAGTTGTAAGTGAGGTTGCAAAAGGCCATAATGCCCACCCCGTATTCAGGGAAAAACAGATAATTACTACCATATCCAGGAAGTGCGCCTCCATGCGAGATCCTTTTAATTCCATTGCAATCTTCGGTGATACCAAGGCCAAAACCATACCCTGAAATGGCAGCGCATGGTTCACTGTTCCAATCTGTAGCATCTGCATATAACCGGGTGAATTGTGGCGTATGCATTTCCCGAATTGTGCTTCGTTTAACAGGTCCATTATCAGGTTCATTTCGGGGAGGCCAGGCTGAGAGATGAAAACTGACATATTTGCTGAAGTCTTCAATAGAGGTAATCAATCCCCCCATGGCACCATAAGAGCCATCATGAAGCATTGTTTCTATCTTCCATTGTTTATTCTCCCAGCGGTATCCAATGGCTAACTGATGTTCAGGAACACTGTCGTATTCCCAGCAGGTATGGTCCATTCCCAGTGGTTGTAAAATGTAGTTTTTTATATATTCCTGGTAGGGCTTTCCGGAAACGCTGGAAATAATATTGCCCAGCAAGGCATAGCCGGTGTTGCTGTACTCAAATTGATAAGAGGAAGGATTGGATAAGGATATACCTTCTTCAATGAGGTCTAACAACATTTTATCCGGTTCATCCAACTGGCGATCTCCCCAGGGATTGTCTTCGGGGAATCCGGCTGTCATGGTTAACAGGTTCTCAATATCAATGACAGGGGCATCCCTGGTGAGGTATTCCAAGCCTGACATCTCCGGGATGTATTTGGCCACCGGATCACTCAGGGACAACTTGCCTTCATCCCTTAATTTCATAATGGCCATAGCTGTAAAATTCTTTGTCATGGATGCAATTCGAAAGGATGATTCGGTTGTAGCAGGGAGTTCATTCTTTAAATTAATCAGCCCTGTTGCGGAACCAACTACTAATTCATCATCGACAACAAGACCAAAAGCTATACCGGGAATATTTTTCGCCTTGGCATGTTCTTCAATCAACTTCTGTATTTCGGGTGCGATGTCTTTAATCTTTTCCACGCGGTTATCATTGGTATAAACCGGAGGCTTGTATAAATCCGAGAAGGAGTGGAGGGTACCATCCGCTTTTTGTTTGGTGGATGGCTGCGGATTACATGAGAATACGACAAGGAGAAAACCGCAGTAAATGAGATTGTATTTTATAATATTCATATAAATAGAAGTATTTTATTTGTTCTTGGCTTCTGAAGATTCAATTCTCTCAAACTTCACAACGATGGGATTAGACCATTGTCTGTCGTTATATATTCGCTGGGCCCTCATTACTGAAATTTCCATCCCATCATTTTTGTTTGTTATGGTAGGTGCGGGATCTGCTTCCGGGTTATACTCCAACACTTTTCCATTGTGACCAAGAACAGTAATTTTTGTACTGTCAGTTGCCTGTAATGAACGTATCTGAAAAGTTCTGCGTTCACCCAACTTCCAATTATCTTCGATAATAAACGCATATACTGTCTGTTTTTCTTTATGCTTCAAGAACCATATATCACCCTCACGAGTGGTTTGGTGGGGTGCTGTTTGTTCAAAAGCTTCTTTATTCATAAACATCCATAAAGAAATTTCATTTAAAACACCTAATTGTTCAGGAGGGAATTGGCCATCAGCATCAGGCCCGAAATTCAGTAAGAAATTTCCGCCTTTAGCGCGTATCTCAATTAGTTTTGTAATTGTGGTTTTAGCCGTTTTATATTTTTCATTTGTTGGCCGATACTGCCACTGATCACCTAAGGTATAACATGATTCCCATGGAGATGGAAGAGAACTATCAGGTGTTTTTTGTTCAGGGGTTTGTATTGCACCACGAGTGACTACTACCTCCGGGTTTATATCCCAGCATACTTTTGCCAGCTCTGTTTTCCCAAATTGATCTGCACCGTCAATAAATACGATATCGATTTTTCCATATTGTGTCATTAGTTCTTTCATCTGCTCCTTTACATAAGCGTTAAGCCCGGCATTCTGGATGGCAAGTGCCTCAGGCCGTTTCCGGGATATCAACACACTTTGTTTATAGAGAAAATGAAAATCATCAGGCGAAAAATAAAACCCAACAGCCAAACCTTCTTTGCGACAGGCATTCACAATCATTTTTGTAATGTCCTTGCCGTAAGGTGTCTTCATTATATTAAAGTCTGTTGATTTTGTATCGTACATGCAAAAACCATTGTGATGTTTAGTGGTAAAAACGAGATACTTCATACCCGCCATTTTTGCTACTCTCGCCCAAATTTCAGCATTAAAATATTGTGGATTAAAACTTTTTGGAAGTTCATTAATATACCTGTCTAAATATTCATCTGATGCACCTACCATGCTATGACTTATGACCATTCCAAGCTGAACATCAAGGCTCCAATGAATAAACATACCAAAACCTAATTCAGTAAACCACTGCTCCCGCTCAGGCTTATTCAAGTTTAGAATCTGATTCTGGGCGTAAGAAAACTGGATAATAGAAGCAAGAATTATTATGATGATAGTTTTTTTCAAATTCTCCATAATTCAAATTTTTATTCTTCTTTCACAGGATTGCGAATATTATAACACAACCAGAAACCCGGGTCGTAATATGGATCATCAGCCACACATAAGTAACCATCAAAGACAGATAAGCTTATTCCAACGTTTCCGCGACCTATGTTCATGGAGCGCTGCCAATCGCCAATGTGATTATATACATAAATAGTCGGGGTATTAGCATCCCATGTATACATATAACTAATATCTACCGCTATTGCAGCCCCTCCGTCATAGTAACCTGTACCACAGTAAAGGCCTACCATTGTACTCATTAAATCACCGGTTTCAAAATTATAGACTTTAACTGTTCCGTCATTAAAGTCATACATTTTTTTTCCGTCTTCAGAAAGCGCAAAGGATGCCTCCGGATTTTGCATGATCCCATGATAAATGGTATCAATAATACCATTTTCCAGATCTGTTATTCTTATGATGTGTCCACCATAAACTGAAGCGTATAAAAAGCCATCTGCTTTATTGTATGACAATCCTCTGCCCTTAATTTCGGGCATATTGTATGTATGTAACCAAGTGCCTTCCAGGTCAAATTTATTGATTCTGCCCTTATAGATTGAGCCGTCACCTACCGAATATAAATATGTTCCATCTGATGTGATATGTGCATTGCCAGGCATATCTGCGAATCCAAATTCATAAACAGGATCATGCAGTTCTGAATACATCTCCGAAATGATTTCAACATCTTTTTCAGACAATGCATCCCTTTGAGCCTTAAAAGTTGATCCATCTGGTTTTGTAATGGTTGCTTCATCGTTCGTCGAAAAAGCATAGGAAGGATACAACATGATGGAACCAAAATCAAAATCCTCAGTAATCACGCTTTTCTGATAGATTGAGAAGTTATTTTTATAGTCCGATTCAATATTGTCCCATACAATGATGATGTGATCATCCCGGTCTTTCTTGCTATGTTCATGAATTAAACCCAGTGCATGGCCAATTTCATGGATGACATTCCCTGTTGTCCCCCAATCAGCAATTCTGATTTCCTGCTTGCCACCTATCATGCCTAA
>JAUVKA010000124.1 GCA_030592205.1 Bacteroidota bacterium
CATAACAAATCCCGGCGATTCCTTAATGGAATTTCCGGGATTTTTCGTCATTCGTCATTCGTCATTCATTAAAGCCCCTGGAAAGGTGGCTGCCGTCGCAAAATGGTTGATTTTTGGTTCCTCCACAGCGGCATAGAGCTACTTGATTTGCCGTTTCTATTTTCTCGCCAGATCCCTTGGAAACATTTAAATTTCCTTTAATTATTGCCGGCCCATTTTCGATAATAAGAATTTCCGTTGCCGGAGGTGTAGGAACCTTTTCTTCAGTAGTAGGCTTAAATTTCATTTTATCCTTCTCCTCACTGCTCAATTCTTTATTCCATTTCCAGGTTAGAGCATCAGTTGGACATTGTTCAACGATATCAACAATTTCATCTGTTGTACCATTTGCCATACTCACCCAGGGTCGTTTAGTAGGATCGAAAACCTTTCGGAGTTTCATAAAACAGATGGTAGCATGAATACAAGCATCCGGTTTCCAAAAAACAGTTACTTCATCATTGCTGTATTGGCGATTGTTGGGATTGCTCATTTTACGTGTAGCACTGCGTGCAAAAAACCTATAATTAAATTACTTTAAGCCTTATTAAAAGACTATTAAAGTTGCTTGATTTTGATGTTTCGAAAGTTACAGGTTCCACCATGATCCTGTATTGCAATATGACCATCCTTATATTTTCCGTAGCTATCTTCATTCTTCCATTTCGAGTTATTTTTCAACTCATACCATTCATCGGTCCACATATCATATTCAACAACTTTCCTTCCATTCAGGTAATGCTCCACATGAGCTCCCTTTACCACAATTCTTACAGTATTCCACTCATCAAGAGTTTTAACCTGTCCAAATATTGGAGGATGCACATCATAATTTGCTCCTGAATTATGGAGAGGTCCCGACTTGGGGAATCCAACATCATCAAGTAGCTGATATTCAGGCCCTGTCATATATACGGCACCGTATTCATCAGCCTCCTTAACATGGAAGAAAATCCCTGAATTACTATGCTCACCTATTTTAAACTCCAGCCGTAAATCAAAATCAGCATACTCTTTTTTCGTAATAATATCTCCTCCCTCGCCATGAGGTAAGCCCAGGGCTTTCATGCCATGTTCTTCAATTGCCCAACCCTGTACAGCATCTTTTTTAAATCCACGCCAACTATCCATGGATTCTCCGTCGAAAAGCAGTTCCCAACCATTATCAATCTCTTGTTGGGTTAATTTATTAAGATGTTGCGCGTTAACATTTGGCATTACAAATGCAATAATAACCAGAAGAATAATCAGTTTTTTCATGTTTCTTTTTTCAATAGTTAGAATAATTTTTGCTTGAGCTTATTGATCTAAAAAGATAGCAGATATTTAGCCTTCGTAAATATAGGGAAAAATGGGAAACAGGGAACGGGGAGATGAAAAGGCACAGGGCGCAAGGCACAGGGCACAGGGCACAGGGCGCAGGGCACAGGGCACTGGGCACAGGGCACAGGGCGCAGGGCACAGGGCGCAAGGCTGCTCCGGGATGATTGCGGAAGAATTCCTGTTGACCAGGGTTTTGTTGTTTGGAAGAGGGTAATCAGAAAACTAATGCATAAATTGGTCTGGAATTTTAAATCGATATAAAATTCTATTCAGAAAAAATGTCAATATTCAGAGTTATTCCAGCCATTCTGTTTCCCCCGCTGGCAGTGGTGGACAAGGGTTGTGGCTCCATTGTAATTGTATTTTTGCTTACCTTGGCTGGTTGGGTTCCAGATGTAATTGCAGCTTTAGTTATAATCAACAGAGACAGGCGCAGATAAAGAAAAATAAAATGAAATTCTATGCGTGTATTGGTACAAAGGGTTAAAGAAGCATCTGTTAGTGTTGATGATAATAGGATTGCTTTCATCGGGAATGGTATATTATTATTTGTAGGAATTGAACATGCCGACACAAATGAAGACATCATCTGGCTCAGCAATAAAATAATCGGACTGCGTATTTTCGATGATGAAAATGGGGTAATGAATCTTTCTCTAAAGGACATAAACGGCGACTTATTGGCGGTATCCCAATTCACCTTGCATGCCCGTGTAAAAAAAGGATTCCGGCCCTCTTATATTGATGCTGCCCTTCCTGAAATTTCAATTCCCCTTTATGAACAATTTGTCCAGCAGCTGGAAGCAGATCTTGGTAAAACTATTTTTACAGGAAAATTTGGATCACAAATGCTTGTTGACTTGATTAATGATGGTCCGGTTACAATATTTATCGATAGCAAAAACAAAAAATAATAATCCTGATAATGGAAATAATCAACAACTTCCTGGAAGTTTACGGTCCCGGAGAAGATGAGCGCTTTGTAGAACTCAGAACCCGTGAGATGCTGGAAAATTGCAGTTCGAAATATCAAAGTTCAAAATACTTAAAGATAGCCTTATCCTGTATTGACCTTACCAGTCTCAATCCAGAAGATAACTCTGCTTTAGCCAGACGGTTTTGTCGTAATGTAAATAATTTCTCTACAGAGTTTCCCGGCTTGCCTGATGTAGCAGCAATATGTGTTTATCCTACCCTCATGGAGGAGGTTAAAAAAAACCTTACAAACCCAAATGTTAAGCTTGCTGTTGTTGGTGCCGGTTTTCCATCATCCCAAACCTTCCTTTCGGTTAAACTTGCCGAATGTAAATTATTGGCCTCGAAAGGAGCAGATGAAATAGATATTGTTATTTCTGTCGGGCGCTTGCTCGGAGGTGATTATCAATATGTTGCAGATGAAATTAGCCTGATCAAAGAGACTGTTGGAGAGGTTCATCTGAAAGTTATTTTGGAAACAGGAAAGCTGTTATCGTCTGAAAATATTCGTGTAGCAAGCTTGTTGGCGATGGAATCCGGGGCAGATTTCATTAAAACCTCTACAGGGAAGGAAAATCCTGCCGCCAGCCCCCAGGCAGTATACGTTATGGCTAAGGCTGTCCGGGATTATTATTCTGTTACAGGAAGAAAGGTAGGACTCAAGCCTGCCGGTGGAATCTCCAGCTCAGAAGATGCCCTCATCTACATAACTCTGATTATGGAAATTCTGGGAGAAGAGTGGTGCAATCCTGACTTTTTTAGAATTGGAGCAAGCAGGCTTGCCAATAACTTATTAAGTGAATTAAAAGCAAAAACCATCAAATTTTACTAATTCGATATTTTAACCTGAGTAAAATCATATATTCTGTTATTCACTTAACGATCTATTTTACCTAAATATTTATATATTTGCATGTGTACCATAAACATTGATTTCCATGGAGCTTGAGCAATTAAAACCGGAACAATTGGAAAGGGCATCCAATATGCTAAAGGCAATCGCGCACCCTATGCGAATGGCAATTTTGTCATACCTGGAAGATGGAAGAAGGTTAACAGTAACAGAGATTTACGAGAAGCTGAAAATAGAGCAGTCCACCACGTCTCACCATCTGGGTATTATGAAAGATAAGGGTGTATTGAGCAGCCAGCGGGAAGGCAAAAATACTTACTATTTTTTGCGCCACGAACAGCTTAGTAATATCGTGGAATGCATTAGTAAATGCACTTGTTAAACCCTTTGTATATTTGGTTGTTTAAACTCTACAACCAATATTATTATCATGGCAATAGTTCGCGTAACAAAAATATTTGGGTTTGAAATGGCTCATGCCCTTTGGGGATATGATGGCCTCTGTAAAAATATCCATGGACATTCCTATATTCTTAAGGTTACAGTTTCCGGAAAACCAATAACTGAACCAACTGATATTAAGGAGGGAATGGTTATTGATTTTGGAGATCTTAAAAGAATCACAAAGAAACACATAGTTGATGTTTTTGATCATTGTGTGGTTTTGAATAATAAAGCTCCAGTTGAAAAGTTTGCAGGAGTGGAGGAAATGTTCGATCGAAAAATGTATACTGATTTTCAACCCACAGCCGAAAATTTAGTAGTCTATTTTGCTGATATTCTTAAGAAAGAACTTCCTCCCGAAGTTAAACTCGAATCACTGGTTTTGTTTGAAACAGCAAACAGTTATGCTGAATGGCTTGCAGCAGATCAGGAATAATAGCAAGAAAATAGAGTACAACAATTTGTCATGACTAAAAAACTTTTTCTTCTCGACGCGTACGCCCTCATCTACCGTTCATATTATGCGTTTATAAAAAACCCCAGAATTAATTCCAAGGGTCTGAATACATCGGCTCCCTTTGGCTTTACTCTTACCCTTGATGAGGTGCTTCGCAAGGAAAAACCAAGTCATATTGCGGTAGTTTTTGATCCTCCCACTCCCACTTTCCGCCATAAAATGTATTCTGAGTACAAAGCTCAGCGTCCTCCCATGCCGGAAGATCTGAAAGCTTCTATACCATTTATCAAGCAGATTATTGATGCTTTTCGTATTCCAATACTACAAGTTGATGGTTTTGAGGCAGATGATGTGATAGGAACTATTGCTTATCGTGCTGCACAAGATGGAATTTCGGTATTCATGATGACTCCTGATAAGGATTTTGCTCAGCTTGTAGATGAAAATATCAGAATAATGCGTCCAAGGCGATCAGGAAAAGAGGCCGAGTTTCTTGGATTACCGGAAATACAAAAAGAGTTTTGTGTTAAAAAAGCAGAACAAGTAATCGATGTTTTAGCTCTTTGGGGCGATGCTGCCGATAATATTCCAGGAGCACCAGGCATTGGGGAAAAAACAGCTAAAAAGTTGATTTCTGAATATGGATCCATTGAAAAGATCTATGAAAATCTGGATAAGCTAAAACCAAAACAAAAGGAGAACCTTACAAATTATCGCGACCAGGTGATGCAGGCGCAAAAATTGGTCCGGATAATAAAAGATGTTCCCATCGAGTTTAAGCCTGATACTATGGTTTTGGAGGAGGTTGATGTTGACAAAATCCGTGAATTATTCGACACACTGGAATTCAAAACTCTTACCAGTCGTATTCTGGCAGGTTACGTAGAAAGCCCACAAACAACAACATCTTCATCAAGTACTTCTCAGCCTGTGCAGGGCGACCTGTTCAGTAACGGCCCAGTTACCGTAGAAGTGCCTGTTGTGAGCAATCTTGCCAATATCCAATCAGAAAAGCATGATTACCAGATAATTGACAGTGACAAAGATATTGCAGCACTGGTACAAAAGCTTAACAAACAGCCGGGTTTCTGTTTTGATACCGAAACAACCGGCTTGAATGCTCTTGAGGCTGAATTGATTGGACTTGCTATCAGTTATCAGGCTAAATCTGCATACTATATACCCTTTCCCCCGGATCGTTTTGCCACACAAAACAGGCTTGAACTATTGCGACCAGCCCTGGAGAATTCTCTGACAGAAAAAATCGGTCAGAATATCAAATACGACCTGCATATTTTACGGAATTACAATATCGATATTCAAGGCCCTCTTTTCGATACAATGATCGCTCACTATCTTCTGCAGCCAGATCGCCGACATAATCTTAATGAGCTGGCCGAAAATTACTTGTCCTATAAGATGGTACCTATTGAATCTCTGATAGGAAACAAAGGGAAAAATCAGAAAAGCATGCGCCAGGTTTCAGTGGATCTGATCAAAGAATATGCCGGTGAAGATGCTGATATCACTTTTCAACTAAGAAATCTCTTTGAAAAAGAACTGGAAACCCAAAAGCTGATGAAGGTGTTCAGGGAAGTAGAAATGCCCCTGATTCCAGTGCTTGCAGATATGGAACGAGAGGGTATAAAAATAGAAGTTCTCTCTCTGAAGAAATTTGCCGAAGAACTCCGTACAGATATTCTTACTTTGGAAAAGGAGATATTGGATATAGCCGGATTTCATTTTAATATTTCTTCACCCAAACAACTGGGTGAGGTGCTTTTCGACCATCTTAAAATATACCCTCCACCAAAGAAGACAAAAAGCAATCAGTATCCTACAGGTGAGGAAATTTTATTACGATTGGAAAATAAGCACTCTGTTATTGGTAAAGTGCTTGAATTCAGGGGATTAAAAAAGCTTCTTAACACTTATGTTGAAGCCTTGCCTGAGCTGGTTAATAATCGAACAGGTAGGATACATACTTCTTTTAAACAGGCTGTTGCCTCAACAGGTCGACTGAGTTCAGCTAACCCGAACCTCCAAAACATTCCCATCAGGGAAGCAAGGGGACGTGAAATTCGAAAGGCATTTATCCCATCCAAAGATAAGTTCGTGTTCCTGTCTGCCGACTACTCTCAGGTTGAATTACGATTGATGGCCCATTTAAGCGGTGATGAAAACATGCAGGCTGCGTTCAACAGAAGCGAAGATATTCACTCAGCCACAGCCGCTCTTATCAATGGAATTGATATCCAAAAAGTAAGCAGGGAGATGAGAAGTCAGGCTAAAACAGCCAATTTCGGCATCATTTACGGCATTTCATCCTTCGGTTTGGCCCAAGGCTTAAATATTCCCAGAAAAGATGCCAAAGCTCTTATTGATGGATATTTTCGTTCATATCCACGCGTCAAAACCTATATGGATTCAAATATCCAGAAAGCCCGGGATGATGGTTTTGTTTCAACCATCATGGGAAGGAGGAGATATTTACCGGATATTCACTCTCAAAATGCAATAGTTCGTGGTAATGCAGAGCGTAATGCCATAAATGCACCTGTTCAGGGATCGGCAGCCGACCTCATCAAAATTGCAATGATCAGAATTTTCAAGCGCCTTCGTGAAAAAAACCTGCGTGCCAAAATGTTGATTCAGGTTCATGATGAACTTAATTTCGAAGTGCCGGAAGCTGAATTAAATTCGGTTCGCAATATTGTCCGTTACGAAATGGAACATGCATTCCGTATCGATGTTCCTTTATTGGTAGATATTGGATTTGGGCGAAATTGGTTTGAGGCCCATTAAAGCCTTATGAAAAATGGAGATAAAAACCGAAATCACCGGAATTATCCTGGCTGGAGGCGAGAACCAAAGGATGGGGCAAAACAAAGCACTTATCACGTGGCGGGGAAAGCGGCTTATTGATTGGGTTTATGATGCTATTAAACCACTTTGTGAGAGAATAATTATCTCGGCAAATGAGGATAATAATTTGTATCCCGAGGCATCTGTGGTTTTTGACCGGTACCATAAAATTGGACCGGTGGCCGGGATTGAAGCCGGGCTATCAAGCAGCAATACTGAACTGAATATCATCGTAAGCTGCGATACTCCTATGTTAACAACAGCTTTTTTTCAGTACATGATCAGCCAGAGCCGTGATTTTGAGGTTTCTATCCCTGAGCATGAAGGGATCAATGAGCCAATAATTGGGATTTACAAGCGATCTGTGCTGCCGCGATTTCAGGATGCAATTTCCAGAGGATTGTTTAAACCCCCGTCAATTATTAAATCCTGTAAGTTTCAGGAAGTCGCTATTCAGAAGAATATGAACTTTTATCATCCTGATCTGTTTTTAAATATGAACAAACCGGAAGATTTGAAAACTGAATAACATGGATAAAATTACAATTAAGTTTTTTGGTGTTTTGTCGGAAGTAGCAGGCACAACAGAAGAAGAAATTCCAATATCGGTAGATACTAAATCGCTGCTGGATTTACTAAAACAAAAATATTCGGACCTGTCGGGTTTACAATATAGCGTTGCTGTTAACCAGGTAATTAGCGGGGAAAACAGAAAAATATCTGCTGGTGATGAAATAGCTTTACTTCCCCCATTTACAGGAGGTTGATATGAATCAGGATAAACATCTTATTTCCGGCGCAATAAGTCAGGAATTCGTGGCTCAAAAGCTTGCAGAGCATCAAAGCCGTGAGCAAATAGGGGCACATGCGATTTTCATGGGACAGGTAAGGGCCGACCAGATCAATGGGCATGTTACAATGGGCATTGAATATTCAGCTTATGATGAAATGATTGGGAAGGTTGTTGAGGAAATTAAGACCGATCTTTTTTCTCGTTTTGATGATCTGGTTTGTATTCATATCTGGCACAGTACAGGGATGGTTAAAGTTGGTGAAATGTCGCTATTCGTTCTTGTTTCGTCCGGACACCGGAAACAATCATTTGCCGCTCTCGAGGATTGCGTAGAACAAATTAAGATGAAGCTGCCGGTATGGAAAAAAGAAATTTTCACCGATGGCAGTCACCTCTGGCAGGGTATATAAATGTAAAAAACTGTGGTACTCCTATCAATTTCTTCCTTAGCGGGATTGACCGCCTTAGTGAACATCAGCTAATGATCTGTTTCATTGATTTCCCGGAAGATCCTTAATTGTTTTTGAAGAAGCCAGCAGCTCCCTGTAGGTGTCTTTATCATTAAGAATTTTCCTTGCTTTACTTAAAACCGGATCATAGGATAAACTGTATTCAATTCTACCTTTATGATAGTAGTATCTGCTCAGAATTTCTTCGGATAAAAGATTAGTCAATTCATCTTGAAATAATTCCAGATCTTTCTCAGGATCATGAGCAAGTTTCTCCTCCAAAACTTTGAGATCCTCCTCAGCTCTGTCGTAATATTTCTCTCTTTTGGCTATAGAGATAAGTTTTTTCAATTCCTTCTCCGTACCTGTTTCGTACTTAAAATTGTCATTCACAAGAGCTTGTTTGAACTCTCCGAATTCCTCAACTGAAAGATTAAAATTGCTTGCAGATTCAATATCATCATGGGTATTGCGGTATTCCGTAGCAAAATCAAAAAACTTATTCTGATAAATAATTGCTGTTGCCACTTTACTCAAGTATCGGTTTTCCAGTTTCACATCAGGAACAACTCCGCCACCATCATAAACGGTTCGACCGCCTTGTGTTTTAAATTCAGTTATAAGTGTATCGGGTATTTTACCCACACTGCCATCCTCCCTGCGGTGTGAATAATCCAGGGCCTGAATACATCTGCCGCTGGGAATATAATATTTTGCTGTTGTTAGCTTTAGCTTCGAATTGTAAGAAAGATCTCTTGTGGTTTGAACCAGGCCTTTCCCGAAAGTACGCTGCCCGATGACAAGCCCCCGATCGAGATCCTGCATTGCTCCGGCAATTATTTCCGAGGCAGATGCAGATGAAGAATTTACCATAACAACTAAAGGAATCAAGGTGTCCACAGCTTCTTTGCGGCAATAATAAGTTTTATCCCATTGCCTTGCTTTCCCTCTGGTACTAACAATTTCCTGGTTCTGCGAAACAAATATATTCATGATGTCTACTGCTTCGATCAGTAATCCTCCAGGATTGCTCCTGAGGTCAAGAATTATCTTGTCGGCCCCCTGCTTCTTCATTTCCTGAAATGCATTCAGCACTTCCCGTGAGGCTCCTCTGGTAAATCCTGATAAACGAATATATCCTGCTCCATCCTCCATCAGTTTATAGTACGGTACATTGCCAATTTTAATTTTCTCACGCTCCAGTTTTACTGTAATTTTCTCATCTGTAAAGGGTCTTTCCAAAGACACTTCAACGCTGGTTCCAACCTGGCCTTTCATGAGATCGCTAACCTCCTTAGAGCTTTTTC
>JAUVKA010000269.1 GCA_030592205.1 Bacteroidota bacterium
ATGAGTGGCCTTCCCGGTATTGGAGTCGAAATTGAAGATGGGGGACTCGGCTTTGATTTTCGCCTTGCAATGGGAGTTCCTGATTTCTGGATAAAAACAATCAAAGAGAAGAAGGATGAATCCTGGAATGTAGAGGATATTTTTCACGAACTAACGAATTACAGAAACGACGAAAGAATAATAAGCTATACTGAGTCGCACGACCAGGCTATGGTTGGGGATAAAACAATCATTTTCCGGCTGGCTGACAAAGAGATGTATACAAATATGGCCAGAAATACCCCGAGCCTGATTGTAGACAGGGCGATTTCATTACACAAGATGATTCGCTTAATTACCCTGGCTACCAACGGCGGAGGATATCTGAATTTTATGGGGAATGAATTTGGCCACCCGGAATGGATCGATTTCCCCAGAGAAGGAAACAACTGGTCGTATAAATATGCCCGGCGTCAATGGCCGCTGGCAGATAATCCGGAACTTAAATATTCCTTTTTGGAAGAATTCGACAGAGCCATGATACAATTGTTTGCCGACTCTAATGACATGGGAAGTTCACAAATCTATTTACTGCATGCAAATGCCGGGGATCAGGTGCTGGCTTTTGATCGTGGTAATTTTCTGTTTGTAATGAATTTCAATCCGGTGAAATCATTTACGAACTATGGTATTCCAGCTCAAGGTGTAGATTATAGAATTATTCTCAATTCAGATTCACCGGATTTCGGAGGATTTGCCCGTATTGATGATCACTTTCTGTATGAGCCTGAGCGAATTGGAAGCCTCGGAGGAGATTATCAACTCAAACTATATCTACCTGCAAGAGTTGGTTTGGTATTCGAAAAGATTCCAATTCGCCGTATTAAATGATTACAAAGAAAATTGTCATATATCAGCTTTTTCCACGATTATTTGGGAATGACGTCCTGCAACAAGAACCTTCTGGCACACTGGATCAAAATGGATGTGGAAAATTCAAGGACATCAATGATCAGGTCCTTAATGACTTGATTGAATTGGGAATCAGTCATATTTGGCTTACAGGTATAATCCGTCATGCCACTGGAACAGCTTACCCGGAATTCAACTTGCCTGCCAGTCACCCGCAAATACTCAAAGGACTGGCCGGATCTCCATATGCCATTAAAGATTATTATGACATCGATCCTGACTTGGCAATAAGTGTTGAGAACAGGATGGACGAATTTGAGGATTTAATAAAACGCATCCATCAGCATGGGATGAAGGTATTGATTGATTTCGTACCAAACCATGTTTCACGGGATTATCAATCCACAAAAAAACCACAACACACCAGGGATCTGGGAGAGGATGATGATCAGTCGACTGCTTTCTCCATAAATAATAATTTTTATTACCTGCCAGAGCATGAGCTAACATTACCCGTGCAATTTGATAATGATAGTTTTCAGGAATCCCCGGCCAAAGCCACTGGAAACGACAGGTTCTCCCCTACTCCTTCAATGCACGACTGGTATGAAACAATTAAACTCAATTACGGTCTAAAATATCCTGATTGGGAAAAGCATTTTGATCCGGTTCCCGACACATGGAAAAAAATGACGGAAATTCTTCGCTTCTGGAGTTTGAAAGGAGTGGATGGTTTTCGATGCGATATGGCCGGGATGGTCCCAATAGAATTCTGGCACTATGCTACCGGTCAAATACGCGAAGATTTTCCTGCTATGCTTTTTATTGCCGAGTTGTATGAACCGAGGCTTTATCGTGAGTTTATTGAAAAAGGCGGTTTTGATTTTCTGTACGACAAGGTTGGATTGTATGATTGCTTAAGAGATATTATCCAGAATGGTAATACAACCCAAGCAATAAGCAGGATCTGGGAAAACCTGGATGGTCTCGACAAATATATGCTA
The DNA here is from genome assembly GCA_030592205.1 of Bacteroidota bacterium. Classification (GTDB taxonomy): domain Bacteria; phylum Bacteroidota; class Bacteroidia; order Bacteroidales; family UBA12481; genus JAUVKA01. The sequence goes on from JAUVKA010000269.1 coordinate 1,896, forward strand.
CGGTTCATGGAAAACCATGATGAACAGCGCATTGCGTCAGAACACTTTGCTGGTGAAGCAAAAAAAGGACTACCAGCCATGGCTCTTTGCTCATTGATGAACCTGGGCCCGGTGATGCTTTATAATGGTCAGGAGCTTGGAGAAAAAGCAATCGGGTCGCCCGGATTCAGCGGGAATGATGGTCGAACAAGTATTTTTGATTATTGCTCCATGCCTGAATTACAAAAGTGGAGAAACAATGGTGCAAACAAAGGCAAACTCTTGTCACCTGATCAGAAACTACTTCGTGAAAACTATACTGAATTATTTCAGTTCGCAGGTCGGGAACCTGAGATACAGGGTCAATTCTATGATCTCATGTGGCAGAACCAGAATCTCCCTTCTCAGGTTAGAACCCGGATATATGCCTTCCTCAGATACATCCAAAACTCATTAATGCTGATAGTAATTAGTTTTGATGAAGAAATTAAAAAGATTAGCATCAGAATTCCGAATCATGCACTTGAAATGGCGGATATGTCAGATAAGGAGCGATTTTTTGTGTCCGGGCTTTATCCTGGAACCGCAACAAGGAATCTTATGTTAAGTCAAGTCACCGGAACCGGAGTTCCAGTCAGTTTCAACCAATCCGGTTGGACCGCCATTCGAATCACCTAAATCCAGGTCATGTAACTGAAATCCTGTCGGTGCGGCAAATTAGGATGGCGTGGGAAAATACGGATACCTAATTTAAATACTCCGGGTTGTGTAGGAATAGACTTAAGTTTGTATACCACATGATCTTTCTCCCTTGTAGTCTGAGTAAATTCCTTTTTATAAACGAACTCTGTTTCCCCGTCTCCTGTTTCACGTACCACCACAAATTCAACTCCTATATCATCCGGCTTCAATCCGTTGATATCCAACTTAACCTGGATACGGTACTTGTCGCCCAGAAGTAAGGGTTCATCAATTTTTTCACTATACTGAATTTCCAAAACTTTTATTTGGTCCCAACTTGATGCGATATGCTTTTTCCATCTGGATATCTCCCTTGCCAGATGATAATTATTAACATGCATATCACTGGCTCTGGATTCCAATACCGAGTAAAACCTCGAATAATAATCATCGATCATTCTTTTGGTAGTAAAATCCGGGGCCACCCAGGCAAAAGTATTTTTTATATGTGATACCCATTTGTCTGGTATCCCATTTTGATTACGATCATAAAACAAGGGTACCAGTTCATTTTCCAGCAAGTCGTATATGGTTGCTGCATCCAACTCATTCTGAAATTCCTGATCAGAATAAATCCGCTCTTCCGGCAGGGCCCAGCCGGCACCTTCCTTGTATCCTTCCACCCACCAACCATCTAGAATACTGAAATTCATAACCCCATTCATAGCAGCCTTCATTCCTGAGGTTCCTGAGGCTTCCAGTGGACGCGTAGGAGTATTAAGCCAAACGTCAACACCTTGAACAAGTTGACGGGCCACAGTCATGTCGTAATTCTCGAGAAAAATTATTTTTCCAGAAAACTCTGGCCGCCTGGAAATCTCAATAATATATTTTATTAAATCCTGTCCGGCTTTATCTCTGGGATGTGCTTTACCGGCAAAAACAAATTGCACAGGTCGTCCTTCTTTATTAACAATTGAGGAAAGCCGGTCTAAATCCTTAAATAATAGATGAGCTCTTTTATAGGTAGCAAAACGTCTGGCAAATCCAATTGTCAAAGCCTTGTCATCCAAGGTGCTTACAACATTCATCACCTGTTTTGGAGATTCATGCCTCCGAATTGAATTCTTTTTCAGTCGCAGCTTGATGTATGCTATTAGTCGCTTTCTTTGCTCTTCTTTAATCGACCAAATCTCTTCATCAGTAACCTTCTCTATACCTGCCCAGTGCTTTGGATCAGATTGCTGTCCAATAAAAAGTTCTCCAAATATCTTTCGGTGTAATATTTGCCAGTCTTTAGCTGTCCAGGTCTGATAATGAACTCCATTAGTCACATATCCAACATGCAATTCTTCAGGGTAATACCCCTTCCACAACTCTTTGAACATTGATCTTGTAACTTCCCCATGCAATTTACTCACTGCATTGATCTCCTGTGACAATTTTGAAGCCAGATACGACATCGAAAATTTTTCACCGGCATTACCCGGATGAATCCGGCCAAGGTCGATAAATTCTTCCCAGGTAATATTTAAGCGGGAAGGATAATGGCCCATGTAGGTTCTCACCAGATCTTCATGAAAAGAATCATGACCGGCCGGAACGGGTGTATGAGTAGTAAACAGAGTGGATGCTCTCACAACCTCCAGTGATTCATCAAACTTAAACAGCTTCACCTCCATCAACCGCCTAACCCGTTCGAGACCTATAAAGGCAGCATGTCCTTCATTGCAATGATATACATCCGGACGAATACCTAATTTCCCAATCATTCTCACACCACCAACACCGAGGATCATTTCCTGTTTTAGGCGATGTTCTTCATCGCCGCCATACAGATTGTTTGTAATGCTGCGGTCGTCATGGTTATTTGCCTCATAATCAGTATCAAGAAGATAAAGATCGAGCCTGCCAACTGAAACTTTCCATACCCGTGCATTGACAATCCTGCCTGGAAAAGCCACTTGCACAGATACCCATTGGTTCTGGTCGTCATAAACCGGTAAAACCGGGATTTCAGAAAATTCTTCACGCACATCTTCTGAGATTTGATCACCAGAAAGTGTAAGCTGCTGTTTAAAATAACCATAGCGGTATAAAAGCCCGACTCCAAAGAGTTTAACATTTCGATCACTTGCCTCTTTCAGGTAATCCCCTGCAAGGATTCCCAGGCCTCCGCTGTATATCTTCAGACTGGAATGAAAACCGTATTCCATGGAAAAATAGGCAACCTGGGGGCCGGATGCCTTGCTTTTCAGATCCTGGTATTCGTGAAACTCACGAAGGACTTCATTATATTTTGTTCTGAAATCCTTGTTCTCAACCAGCTTTTGCAGGCTGGTGTATGGAACAAGTCGTAGAAGCTTAATCGGATTATTTTCAACACTTGCCCACAATTCGGGATCAATCTCTTCGAACAGCTCTTCAGCCTTATAATTCCATGACCACCAGATGTTTCTTGAGATATCATTTAGGCCGGCAAGGCTGTCAGGTAAAATTGACTCCACCGTGATATTCTTCCAAACCGGATCATTTGCCTTTCGGTTCAGGACGATTTTAGTTTCATCCAGAGCAAGAGGAAATTCCCTGTCGGAGATTTCCATCAAGCCGACTTTCTCCATGGCTGAACAGTATGCTTTTTCATACTCGGAAAAGAAAGCAGACCAATTGGCAGACTGTGCCAGCTTATGAGCTTTCTTACGTAAGCTGGACAAGCCTGCAGTATCCATCCCGTTCAGGTATTTGATCTTATCAGCCATTAATTGGATAAGATTAACTGTTTCACCATTCAGGCGATCCACAACGAAAAATGGCAGCCCCTCTTTATGGGGGAACTTCTCCTTTAACCAAAGGCCGAATCCAGCAAGATTGGTGGTCAGAGTGGGAACCCCAAAAACCAGACTTTCCAGGGGAGTATATCCCCAGGGTTCATAATAGGATGGAAAAAGAGTCAGATCAAGTCCCAATAAAGCCTCATAATAGTTCAGGTTAACTATCCCATCTTGTCCATTCAGGTAACTGGGGACAAATATTACTTTAACCCGGTCGCCGGCTTGATTATGTAAATGATGTCTTTTCAGGTCTTGAATTATGCTGTCATCCTGGGCATCATGAAGATTATGGGTAAGATATGGGCTGCCTTTTACAGCTGCATTTTTATTATGTAATCTGACAGTAACACTTTGTCGGGGGCCATAATGATTAGCCGGAACAAGAATAAAAGCTATAATGTTCCTTTTTAATGATTTATCCTGGTTCAGATAACTCAGACTTTCAATAAAAAGGTCGATTCCCTTATTGCAATATTCGTACCGTCCCGAGGTTCCTACGAACATTGAATCAACAGAAATCTCCTCACCCAGAACAGCAGAAGCAACATTTGCCAGGACTTTCCGGGATTCC
>JAUVKA010000359.1 GCA_030592205.1 Bacteroidota bacterium
CCTTGATCATCAGAATGGAATATGGAATAAATATGGTATCAATGGAGCTGGAGGGACAACTGTACTTGTTGATGCCAATGGTGAAATTCTAGCTTTATATCCAACAGCAGAGGAAGTAAGAGAAATATTACTTGAGAAACTATAGGTAATGATACAAATATTACCACCTTTCCCATATAAACTACAAAGAAAAGTGGTACAAGACCACTCAAATATTTAATACTACCTACTGGATGTGTAACAATAAGTTATGCTTATAAGTAGCCCCTAGTAATGTAAAAATTACACTATTTATTCGTAAACATAAACTGTTTTTGCAGCAGTAGTATCAACATCTCCAGATGTCAGCCTTACAGATAGATTATAATATCCAGGATTTTCAGGTGCTTTCCAGAAATTTGGCTGAAAATTATAGGGGTTTTTATATAGGTATTCACCATCATCTTTTTTCCATCCAGAAGTCATACCTGGCTCACTACCTCTTTCAAATTCAAAATGGATTTCAACAAATCCGCCAGTTTTAACGGAATCTGGAGAAACACTAAATTCTAATATTTTCAGGGGGACATATTCAACTTCTTCTTTTTTACAAGACAACAATACCATTAGAAAGACGAGAGTAAGGCAAATAGATTTCATTAATCTTGTCATGATAATAGCTTAAGAGGTTTCAAGGTCAATTATGAGAGTTTAAACATTGTAGAATAATTACTTATTGGTATAACGTGAATAATTATCAAATATTCTATTCAATTTTTGGATATGAACTTGTTTGACTTCAGAATCTTTCGGATTTGCATTAGCCTAAAGTTATAGGATGCTTAATTCCAAAGCCTAATGCTTCAGTACGATGCTGAAGGATGAGTAATACCCTATGATATTGCTGAAGAGCCATTGATTAGCTTTTATAATCTCGGCAAATACAATACCACTTTTCTTCTAAAGAATAAATAGAAAAGTGCTACTGTCCAGTTTACCTATAAATTGGAAGGACAGGATAGCTTTAACTGTATTTTTCTTAACTTTGATTGTCCTCCCCAAACTAAATGAAATATAATCTCATGAAGAAGTCCATTTCTCTTGTGTTGATGGCTTTAATATTGCCATGTTTTGCCGTAATTGCTCAAGAAACTGATCCTATCACAATCAAGTTCAAGAAATCCGATTTGGAGGGTAATGAAGTTTTACTCTCTGCTGTGGCTGATGAAATCAGTTATATCAAATTGGAAACTCATCCTGATGCTTTAATAGGAAGTGCAAGTAGATACCATGTGAAACAAATACCGCATGGTTATATGATCTGGAATGCAAGAGGTTCAGGTAATATAATGATGTTTAATTCTGAAGGAAAGTTTAAAGCACTTGTCGGTAGTGAAGGCAAGGGGCCTGGAGAGTACTATGGTGTATATAAGGTTCTTTATGATAAATACTTAGATAATATACTTGTTCTATTATCCAAAAAAGTTCTACGCTATAATATGGATGGCAAATTTGTATCATCAGTTGATATTGATACAAACGATAGCAGAATTGAAAAGATTTGTGTTAAGGATGATCAAACCTGGCTATTCACCTATAAGAAACCCCTCAGGGAGTCGCTTTTTGAGGTTGGTGTTCTGGCAACAAATAAAAAAGGGCAATTAATAAAGAAATACGATCTTACTGATGAGAAAAGCCCGGGATGTTATAGCTTTTTTACACAAATGAATTACGTTTATCAAAGGGGGAATGACACCTATTTTATCCCTTATGATTACTACAAAACTTATAGGCTTAATAAGGATGATCAATGGGTGCCATATCTTAGAATTGATGCACCATTTAAGAAAACACCAATTAATTTATTCAAAGGGGGTGATATGATGAAGGTAAATGAGGTTCAAAGAGAGAATGGATTAATTCTGAGTGCTTTTGTTTATGGGGATCATATGATAATCCATGGTGCAACTCCACGTGTCTTTGACATTCTAGTAGACTTAGAATCTGATGAGAAAATGCATTATAGTTATGATATGGATTTCAAAAAGTTTGGATTGACTAATGATTTGGATGGTGGAATGCCATTTTTTCTAAGAGGATTTGATTCTGAAGGTATTTCTTTAGAGATGATTGATGCCGTCAAAATACTTGACTATTCTGAAAACGGATTGTTAAAACCAGACGGGAAAAACCATGGAAAGTACATGAACCTGGCGGAAGTTTTGGAATCAACAAAACCAGAAGATAACCCAATTTTGGTGGTTGTGCATATAATATATTAAGGGCCACACTCAACCAAGAAGCTGGAGGCCAGAAGAATGATATATCGCTCAACTGTTTCTTTATCCAACCCCAATAATCGGGATAGAACAACAAGGGGGTAATGGTGGGGGAAACAGTGCAGAGACGCACGACCGTGCGTCTCTGCAATAATTCCAATTCCCTCTTTATAACTTCCATATCAACATCAACCAGCCAGATATCAAAATATCCTGACCGGGTACTGGTAAAGGCGAGTTGAGTACCATCAGGCGACCATCTGGGATGTTCTGCTATGCCAGACAAAATCTGCACTTTGCTCAGATCTTCCAATCTCAGTTTTCATAAGCCATTTTCCCCAATTGTGTCCTGGCGGTCGGTTTGCGCAAATGCCAGATATTCACCATCAGGTGACCAGCTTGGAAATCCCTGCTGGGCAAAATCAAAAGTCAGTTGTTTGATTGGAAATCTTTCCTGGCAATGGATAATTCCCGCTACCAGGATCAGGATAATTATTATTGTTAGTTTTTTCATTTTGGGTTTTTTATTAGGTACATCTAATTTACAAATAATTTGCTGACACATGTTTACATCTACCAAAATGTGGCAATGGTGGAAAAACATTGTAGAGACGCATGGCCATTCGTCTCTACGGTCTCGGAAACAATCGATTAAACATTTGTCAAACCAACCCACGGAAAATCCGTAATCTTTTTGTATTTTTCCACTACAATCTGCATTATTATGAACGCGACAGAGGCAATTACTAAAGCAAAAGAACATCTGGATATGTTTCTGCAAGGTGCTGAATCACTCAGAATTGAAGGTGTAAATACTGTTGATGAAACTGGGCACTGGATTGTTAAAATCAGTTTTTTCGATGATGCTGCTGCACTCCCATCTGCCCTTCTGGCATCCAGGAACCGTGTATATAAATCAATAGAAATGGATAAGAAAGGTGGATTGATCTCTATTTCCATGATCGGTAAGTAAATCGGAAAGTGTTATTATTACGTTTATTAGTCTAAAGCCCATACTCCATGGTAGCTCAAACTACATCCCGACTTTCGTGTTTTCTTTTTTTATTCCTCCTTTTGTCGGCTTGTGATTCCCCAATGGGATCATATCAGGCAGAGAATATGGCTATTTCAGTCAGGGTTGCTCCATTTCAGCTTGATGAGGTAATACTTCTTGATGGACCTTTCAAGCACGCTACAGAACTAAATATTGAGTCACTGTTAAACTACGAACCGGATAGGCTGTTAGCCAAGTTCAGGACAGAAGCCGGTCTTGAAGCAAAGGCTGAACACTACCACGGATGGGAGGATAATACAATATCCGGACATAGCCTTGGGCATCACCTGAGCGCCTGTGCTCTGATGTATAAATCAACCGGGGACAAACGATTCCTTGAGCGGGTGAACTACATAGTGGATGAGCTGGCCATTTGTCAGGCTGTTGATGAAAAGGGGTTTATTGGTGCTTATCCAGATGGAAAAAGAGTTTTGGAAGAGGAGGTTGCTAAGGGAGATATACGATCGAAAGGATTCGACCTGAATGGGATATGGGTCCCATGGTACAACGAGCATAAAACAATGAATGGCCTCAGGGATGCTTATCAGTTATGTGGGAACCAAAAAGCACTAGAAGTAAATTGTAAACTGGGAGAATGGACTGGTTATATTATCGACCAATTGAACGATGATCAGATGCAGGAGATGATGAAATGCGAACATGGCGGGATAAATGAGTCTCTGGTCGATTTGTATGGAATGACGGGTGAGAATAAATTTCTTGAGTGGTCAAGGAAATTTCACCATAAAGTGATATTGGACTCTCTGGCAGCAGGTATTGATATCCTGCCTGGAAAGCATGGTAATACTCAGGTTCCAAAAGTAATTGGTCTTGCTCACCGATATGAGTATACAGGTGATGAAAGTGACAGGAAGGCTGCTGAATTCTTCTGGGACAGAGTTGTTAACCACCATTCTTATGTTACGGGTGGTCATGGAAATCATGAATATTTTGGTCCGCCTGACCAGTTGAGAAACCGCTTAAGTAAGGGTACCACGGAAACCTGTAATGTCTACAATATGCTCAAGCTTACGGATCACCTATTCACATGGGATGCAGGTGTTGATAAAGCAGATTATTATGAGCGAGCATTATTTAATCAGATCCTTTGTTC
>JAUVKA010000002.1 GCA_030592205.1 Bacteroidota bacterium
CCATGTAATATTTTGATTTGGGCTTTCATTTATGTTATCCCACACTACCTTCTAAACTTATCTGAAGCAGCTTTTGAGCTTCCACTGCAAACTCCATGGGTAACTTATTAAGAACCTCCCGGGTGTATCCATTTACAATTAAACCAATTGCAGCCTCAGTTTCTATCCCTCTCTGATTGCAATAAAAAATCTGGTCTTCTCCGATTTTTGAGGTAGTAGCCTCATGTTCAACAATGGCTGATTTGTTATTTACTTCCAGATAAGGAAAGGTATGGGCACCACATTGATCTCCCAACAAAAGGGAGTCGCATTGTGAATAGTTGCGAGCATTATCGGCATTTTTCGACACACGCACCAAACCACGATAACTATTTTGACTTTTTCCGGCAGAAATCCCTTTTGAAACAATGATTGATTTAGTGTTTTTACCAATATGTATCATCTTGGTTCCCGTATCAGCCTGCTGAAAATTATTAGTAACGGCAACACTATAAAACTCCCCAACTGAATTATTTCCTCGTAGGATACAACTAGGATATTTCCATGTAACTGCGGATCCTGTTTCAACCTGGGTCCATGATATTTTGGAATTGTCACCCATGCAAATTCCACGCTTGGTGACAAAATTAAAAATACCACCCAGTCCATTTTTATCACCGGGATACCAGTTTTGTACAGTACTGTACTTTACTTCTGCATTTTCCATTGCAATGATCTCTACAATGGCTGCATGGAGTTGATTTTCATCCCGTTGCGGAGCAGTACACCCTTCAAGATAACTCACGTACGACTCATCATCTGCAATTATCAGGGTGCGTTCAAATTGTCCGGTATTAGCCGCATTGATCCTGAAGTAAGTTGATAATTCCATAGGGCATCTAACTCCTTTAGGAATGTAACAGAATGATCCGTCGCTAAAAACTGCTGAATTTAAGGCTGCGAAGAAATTATCCCTATATGGAACAACTGTTCCAAGATATTTTTTCACCAGGTCTGGCTGCTCCCGAACAGCCTCACTGAAGGAACAAAAAATGATACCTCTTTCAGCCAATGTGTCCTTGAAAGTAGTTTTCACAGAAATACTGTCAATTACAGCATCTACGGCCACACTAGTTAAATGCTTCTGTTCATCCAGTGGAATACCCAGCTTATTAAAGGTTTCCAATAATTCCGGATCTACTTCATCCAAACTGGCCAAAGAAGCCTTTTGTATAGGAGCAGCGTAATATATGATATCCTGATAATCAATTTCGGGAATATTCAGATGAGCCCAGTCGGGCATTTTCATTCCCTTCCAATAGGCAAAAGCTTTAAGACGATAATCAAGCAACCAATCCGGCTCTTTCTTTTTTGCTGAAATCAACCGGACTACATCCTCATTTAAGCCCTTAGGTATCAAATCATTTTCGATATCTGTCACGAAACCATATTTGTATTCGCCTCCTGTGACTTCTTTTAATATTTTATCCTGATCACTTTTCATGTTAATCCATCTTCAGCCGCACAAACCTGGTAGTGCAAAATTATTTAGAATTCTTCTAAATAGATTGACAAAAATACAAAAAGCAAAAGTATATATCCTAATAGAAATTGTAATTTTGTGGAATACCAAAGACAAGTATATGAGTGAAAAAACAATTAAAGAGTTAGGAGAATTTGGGCTGATCAAAAAACTTACAGAGGATGTGGTTCCAATGCATGTCAGTACAAGAAAAGGGATTGGCGATGATGCAGCTGTATTTGACTTCGGCAATAATGAAACTGTGCTTACAACAGATCTTTTATTGGAAGGTATTCATTTTGATTTGATGTATGTTCCATTAAAGCATTTAGGTTATAAAGCGGTTGTGATTAACCTTTCTGACGTGGTTGCCATGAATGCTATTCCCCGGCAAATAACGGTTAGTATTGGTATTTCAGCTAAAATGACCTTTGCAGCATTAGAGGAACTTTATACAGGAATCAAGCTGGCCTGCAAAACTTATAATGTTGATCTTGTTGGCGGAGACACTTCTTCCAGCATGACGGGGCTGGTCATTAGTATCACTGCTACAGGCATTGCAACTCCAGGAACAGTAGTTTATCGAAACGGAGCGAAAGTCAATGATCTGATATGCGTTAGTGGAGATCTTGGAGCCTCCTACATGGGACTTGCACTCCTTCAAAGGGAGAAAAAATTGTTTGAAGAGGATTCATCCTTCCAGCCCAAACTAGATGGCTATCAGCATATTATTGAGAAACAGCTCAAACCGGAAGCAAGGAATGATATTCTAGTCAGCTTACAAAAGCTTGAGATTCAACCCACTTCAATGATCGATATTTCAGATGGATTATCATCCGACTTATTACATATCTGTACTGAGTCAAAAGTTGGATGCAGGCTTTATGCTGACAAAATTCCCATGCATGAAGAAACTGAGAAGCTTGCCTCCTCCATGAATATTGGTTCCTTGGTTGCTGCTCTGAATGGAGGTGAAGATTATGAACTACTCTTTACTGTACCTGTTGACAAATACGAAAAGCTGCAACAGGAACACCAAATCAGTGTAATCGGGCATATCACTGAAGCTTCAGAAGGGACAAAGCTGGTTCTAAGTGATGACAACACAGTCCCTCTTACGGCACAGGGGTGGCGTGCTGAAAACGGATGGTAAATTTATCCCAATCCACCAACTAATCTTCCAAATACCCCTTGATGATTCCTCGTTTCGAATCCTTTATGAAGTTTACTATTTGTTCCCGGTCATCAGATTGAGGAGTTTCCTTAAGGATTTCCTCAAGGGCCTGGGAAGTATTCATACCCTGATTATAGATCAACCTGTAAATTTCGTGTATCTGATCAATTCGTTCATTAGTAAAGCCACGACGCTTCAAGCCAATTACATTCAAACCGGTATATTGTACCGGGTACCTGCCTGCAATAACAAAAGGAGGAATATCCTTGCCCACTAATGAACCTCCCTGCACCATAGTATGTGCCCCAATATTAACAAACTGGTGGACTCCAACTTTCCCCCCGATATATGCAAAATCACCAATAGTAATTTCACCGGCCAGCCCCACACTGTTAACCATTATTACATTATTGCCTAATTCGCAATCATGGGCAATGTGAACATAAGCCATAAGGAGACAATTATTTCCGACAATCGTTTGTCCTTTAGCAGCCGTTCCCTTATTTATGGTAACACTCTCTCTGATAAGCACATTGTCGCCTATAATAGCTGCACTTTTCTCTCCTTTGTATTTTAAATCCTGAGGAATAGCAGAAATCACAGCACCAGGAAAAACTTTGCAGTTCTTTCCAATTCTGGCACCATCCATAATGGTTACATTTGGCCCAATCCAGGTTCCTTCACCAATTTCAACATCCCCGTAAATAGTTGAAAAGGATTCTACAGTCACACCCTCGGCTATTCGGGCATCAGGATGAATATTTGTAAGAGAATGAATCATGGTTAAGGATTATTTATTTAGAACTATTTGTGCCATCATTTCACCTTCAGCCACCACCTGCCCTGCAACGAAAGCTTTTCCTTTCATTTTGGCTATCCCACGGCGGATAGGATCCACCAGCTCAAGTTTGAAAATAATAGTATCACCCGGTACAACTTTTTTCTTAAATTTTACATTATCAATTTTCAGAAAATATGTACTGTATTGTTTTGGATCTTCCACACCACCCAAAACCAATATCCCTCCACACTGAGCCAGAGCTTCAACGATCATTACACCCGGCATTACCGGTTCCTGTGGAAAATGCCCAACAAAGAAAGGTTCGTTCATAGTCACATTCTTTTGTCCGATGATAGTAGTATCAGACATTTCAAGAATACGATCTATCATAAGGAAAGGTGATCTGTGAGGCAACAGCCCCATAATGTCATTGATATCCAAAACAGGCGGTTTGGCAGGATCCAGAACAGGAGCAATATTTTGGCTATTCTGCTTTTTAATATAGTCTTTTACCTGCTTGGCAAATGTCACATTAGCCCAATGCCCCGGCCTGGTAGCTATTATTTTTCCTTTCAGTCGTGTTCCAATAAGCGTCATGTCGCCAATCAGATCGAGTAATTTATGACGTGCCGGTTCGTTTGAGAATTGGAGTTTAGTATTGCTCAAAATCCCCTGAGGGCGGACTTGAACTCTAGGTTTGTTAAACAGGTCGGCAATCCGGTCCAGTTCCTCCTGAGAAACCTCCCGATCAAGAACTACGATCGCATTATCCAGGCTTCCACCTTTAATAAGATTATTTTTCCAGAGCAACTCCAACTCTCTGAAAAAAACAAAAGTCCTGCTTGGAGCAATCTCCCCGGCAAACTCCTCCATATTGTTGAGCGAAGCAAATTGGTTTCCAATTACAACTGAATTGTAATCTATCATCACACTAACACTGAAACCATCTGAAGGAAGGGCCATAATTTCAATACCATTTTCCTCATTTTTGAAAACGATTGGTTCCTTGATTTCAAAATACTCTCTTTCTGCGCTTTGCTCAAGCAGGCCTGCTTTTTGGATAGCATCAACATATGGTCCGGCACTTCCGTCAAGAATTGGCATTTCCGGGCCATCCAACTTAATCAGGACATTATCAATATCCATTCCGGACAATGCTGCTAAAACATGCTCTATAGTGCTGATTTTCACACCATTTTTCTCCAAAACAGTGCTCCTTGAAGTGTCGGAAACCAGTTCAACCTGAGCTTTTACTATTGGCTGGTCATCAAGATCAATCCTTTGGAAAACAATTCCACTGTTATTCTCTCCGGGATATATGCTTGCATTTACCTTCAATCCTGCATGAAGGCCCATACCCGAAAAAGAAATAGGCTTAGCAATAGTTTTTTGTTTAGTCATAGGGTCGATAAAAGCTTTGTGTAAAAATAGGATTTTGAGGTGAAGAATAAAGATTCTTGTGAATTAATCAGCATTTAATCGATCCAAGGCCGCTTCAAGTTTGTTAATACGATCCTGAAGTTCAGGCAGTTTCTTATACAGAACATATGATCTTTGATATGGGATAACATCAAAACTTGGTGACCCTTGCTGAGCTGTTGCACCTTTTTTGATTGATTGTCCAACTCCTGATTGAGCTGCAATTTTTGAACCGTCGGCTATGGTCAAATGGCCTACAATTCCTACCTGCCCACCAATCAAACAGTTCTCTCCTATCTTAGTTGATCCGGAAATGCCTGTCTGTGCTGCGACAATAGTATTTCTACCAATATCCACATTATGAGCCACCTGTATTAGATTATCCAGTTTAACTCCCTTTCTGATTATAGTTGAGCCAATTGTTGCCCTATCTATACAGGTGTTTGAACCGATCTCCACATTATCCTCAATTATTACGTTACCAATTTGGGGAACCTTAGTAAAATCACTACCTGTTTGAGGAGCAAATCCAAAACCATCTCCCCCGATTACTACTCCAGAATGGATAATACAATTCTTGCCTATCTGAGTGTTATGATGAATTCTGGCTCCCGCAAAAATCACCGTATTATCCCCAACAGTAACATTCTCACTTATATAAACATGTGGAAAAATTCTCACATTATTGCCAATCTTTGCCCCCTTGCTTATGTACGAAAAAGCACCGATACAGGCATCCTTGCTGACAGTTGCAGATGGGGAAATCCAACATGGCTCTTCCAGTCTATCCCGATCCGGAAGCTGTTCAAGCAAAGAAAGCAGTTTAGCAAGCGATCTGTATGGATCCTTCACCCTGATGAGAGTTAGCTTAATGGGATTATCCAGAACAAGATCCTTTGACACAATAGCCACAGAAGCTGTAGTAGAATAAAGAAAAGTTGTATACTTTGGATTGGCCAGAAAAGTCAAAGTACCTGGTTTACCCTCTTCAATACGAGTAATATTGTTAACGGTTTCGTCCGGGTTGCCTTCAACCTGGCCGCCAAGGATTTCGGCAATTTGCAGAGCAGTATATTTCATGGCAGCAAGGGTAACATATTAGTACGTCTGAAAACTGACTTTATTGCTTTGTTAGATTCACCCATTTGGGATAACAAAGAAAGTATTTATTGTCAGCTTGTGAAAGAATAGCTGGATTAATGATATCACTTGCCTCTGTGAATTCAATTAACTTTCCGGAATTATCCCATAAACGAACCTGGTCATATTCATCATTATAGGCACTATTTGATACCATCCCCCCGAACACCAAATAATCTGTGAACCCACCGTCCCATCCCATCTTTTTTCTCACCTCAGTTTTTATTGCTTCAATTCTATCCTTTGAAAATGGGCTCCTTTGAATTTCTATACGTAATAATTTCCTGTTTAGCAATCCTTCTGATAACATTGCCAGAACAGGATCCGAGTGATTTTGCCAAACCTTGAGGGCAGAAAGAATATCATTATCATCTAATTGAGAAAAGACCTCAAGAAACTCCATAGAACTCAAGCTGACTTTCATATTCTTTGGATCCATATTAAGACAGGCGTCTAAGGCCGGGGTTGCAAAAAGTCTGTGACCACTTTGAGTAAGAAGCTTGGCCCGCTCAAAGGTTTTCACTAGCATTTTTTCCGCAACAATCACTGTTTTATGCAAATATACTTGCCAATACATCAGTCTTCTTGCAATCAGAAAATTCTCAATTGAATAAATCCCCTTACGATCTACAACCAGCTCATCATTTACCACCCGAAGCATTTTTATTATCCTTTCGGAACCAACAACTCCTTCAGTGACTCCGGTAAAAAAACTATCTCGGCGCAGGTAATCCAGGCGATCCATATCCAATTGACTAGCTACTAGCTGATGGAGAAATTTGCGTGGGTGCTTCCCTCCATAGATCTCAATCGCATTATCCAATTGCCCATTGAATATCTTATTCAATTCCTGCATATAGATCAGGGATATTTCCTCATGCGCATAACCTTCTACCAGGGTATTTTCCAAAGCATGTGAAAATGGCCCATGTCCAATATCATGCAGTAGTATGGCAATAAGCGCCCCTATCCAATCTTCCCGACTTAATTCATATCCTTTTCGCTGAATAATTGTCAGGGCAGTATCCATTAGATGTACTGTACCCAGAGCATGTTGAAAACGAGTGTGGTTTGCCGCCGGATAAACGTAGAAAGTCAGCCCCAGCTGTCTAATCCTCCTTAATCGCTGAAACCAAGGATGTTCCACCAAATCAAAAATCAGGTCATCTGGAAAGTTTATAAAACCATATACCGGATCATTGATAATCTTGCTTTTGTTTTGAAAATAGCTCATCAGGTTTACAATTATGCTCAATTATCTTAACTAACACGCGAAAATAAAGAAATTCCGAGGACCAAAATAATCAGGAAACGACAAAACACAAAATATGGTAAATCTCCAATTTTGCAAATTACCCTAAAATATGTATTTTTGCACCCGAAAAGTAGAGATAATGGTGTATAAGGGGACAGAAGTCCCCTATTTTTTGATCCTGTTAGATGGTTATTAAGGAAGACATAGAAAAATTGATTCATGAGGCAATATCTGGAACTGAGGCCTTTCTGGTTGAAGTTGCAATAAACCAAGGAAATTTTATCCGGGTTTTTTTGGATGAGCCTAATGGTATTTCTATGGATGAATGTGTCAGGATCAGCAAAGCTATAGAAGCTGGGATTGATCGGGAAAAAGAGGACTTTGATCTACAGGTTTCTTCTCCGGGGTTGGAGAACCCATTACGTGTTAATAAGCAGTACATTAAGAATATTGGAAGAGAACTTAAGGTTGAAACGAATGACAAGAAACGAATTGTTGGGGAGTTACTTGAGGTGGAAACTACGGGTATTACTCTTAATGCTAAAGTCAAGGTAAAAACCAAGGGATCAAAAAAGAGCAAAATTGAATTTCAATCTATCATTTTGAAATTCGAAGACATTAAAAGTGCGAAAGTGAATCTTCATTTTAAAGGCTAATAAAAAGCGCAATGGAAAACGTAAACTTGATAGATACTTTTTCAGAGTTCAGGGAACTTAAAAGCATTGACAGGGCGACCATGATGTCTGTTCTGGAAGATGTTTTCCGCAGTTTACTTGCCAAAAATCATGGTACAGATGAAAACTTTGACGTAATCATCAATGTGGATAAAGGCGACTTCGAGATTTGGAGAAACAGGGAAGTGGTTGAGGACGGCGCAGTTGAAGATTCAAATTTGGAGATCTCACTCACTGAAGCCAAAACAATTGATGATGATTATGAAGTAGGGGAAGAAGTATCAGATGAGGTAAAACTGGAAGATTTTGGAAGAAGGTCGATTTTAGCCCTGCGCCAAAATTTAACATCCCGAATTCTGGAATTGGAAAAAGATCACATTTACAATAAGTATAAGGATAAAATCTCAGATATAATTACCGGAGAGGTATACCAGGTATGGAACAGAGAAATCTTGCTTCTTGATGACGAAGGCAATGAGCTGATCCTGCCAAAAACTGAACAAATCCCTTCCGACTATTTCAGGTAGGGAGATACAGTGAGAGCTGTAGTGGTTAGGGTAGAAATGAAGAATAATAATCCTCTGATTATCCTCTCAAGATCTACACCCCTGTTCCTGCACCGCTTATTCGAATTGGAGGTGCCTGAAATATTTGATGGTTTGATTACCATAAAAAATATCGTTAGAATCCCTGGTGAAAGAGCCAAGGTTGCCGTTGAATCTTATGATGAACGAATCGACCCTGTTGGAGCTTGCGTAGGAATGAAAGGATCCCGGATTCATGGAATTGTTCGTGAATTACGCAATGAGAATATTGATGTCATCAATTTCACTAACAATCTGCAGTTGTTTATTCAGCGCTCATTGAGCCCTGCAAAGATATCTTCGATCCGCCTCAACGAGGAAGATCAACGTGCTGAAGTTTTTCTTAAACCCGAAGAAGTTTCCCTGGCGATAGGTAAGGGCGGATTGAATATCAAGTTAGCCAGCATGTTAACTGGATATGAGATTGATGTGTTCCGGGATGTTATTGAGGATGACGATGAGGATATTGATCTTGAAGAATTCGCTGATGAAATCGAAGGATGGATACTGGATGAGTTAAAAGCCATCGGCTGTGATACAGCGAAAAGTGTATTGGAGATACTTCCTCAGGATTTATTAAAACGCACTGATCTTGAAGAAGAAACCATTCGGGATGTTATGAAGATTTTAAGTTCTGAATTTGAATAGAGCTTCTAATAAAGTTGTGATTTTCAAATTTTAAGAACACAGGCAATAATAGTAGGTGATAATATATGGTTAAGGTTAAAAGACTAAGTAGAGTTGCACGGGATTGCAATGTGGGGATAAATACTATCGTCGAATTCTTGAGTAAAAAAGGATTTGATATCGATAGCAGCCCCAATTCCAAAATTCCTGAGGAGGCACTTGAACTGGTCATGAATGAATTCCAGCAAGACCAATCTGCAAAGCGAGAAGCTGAGAAATTCACTCAAGAACATCGGCATGAATCCAGATTGTCAGTTTCGCTAGGTAATCAGGCAAAAGAAGAGATAGTAGAACCTGAAGAAGAGGAAGAAGAACAAGAAGAGGTCCTACTTATTACAGACAAAAGCGTTGGCCCTGCCAGCAAAACACCAGCTAAAACAAAAAGCAAGAAGAAGGAAGAGGCAGTTACTGAAAAAATCAAAGAAGTCATTGAACCTGACCTTGTTGCTAAAGTTGAGCCAGAAAAAGAAATTGTCCCTGAAAAAACTAAATCTGCACCACTTGCAACAAAGGAGGAAACCAAAGAGGTTCCAGAAACGCCTGAAAAAGTAAGTAAACCAAAGCCGGCAGCCAGTAAGAAAAAGAAAAAAGAAATTGTAGAAAAGGTTGTAGCCTCAGAAAGTAAAGAACCTGAAAAAACTCCCGAGAAAAAGGAAGTGGTTCCGGAAAAGGAAGAGATATTCAAACCCACTCAAGAAGAAATCGGAAAGACAATTAAGGTAGTTGGCAAAATCGACATCGACGGTCTGAATCAAAAAACCAGACCGGTAAAAAAATCAAAATCCAAAACAAAAAAAGCAGTTGAGCCGAAAGCAGAAAAAGCGATTGAACCTAAAGCAGAAAAAGAAGTCAAAAAGCCTATAGTTGAAGAGGTTCCACAAGTAGAAGTTAAAAAGGAGACAGCTGTGACACCTGAAACAATGAAGGATTATGACCAGGCAGGTGAAGTAGATATTAAAACAGAAATACAAAAATTATCAGGTCCAACTGTTCTTGGGAAAATTGAGCTTCCCAAGGTACCTGAAAAGAAGAAGCCACAACCAACGGCTTCGTCGGATAAACCTCTGACAAAGAAAAAGAAACGAAAAAGGATACGCAAGGATAGAGTCAATATAGACGGAGATAAGAAAGTTGCAGGTCAAGTACAAGGAGGACATCCTGCATCCACAGCTGGAAGACAGAGGAGCAAACCACCTGTACGTGGAAAAAAACGAATTACTAAGCCGGAAGTATCTGAAGAAGCTGTTCAAAAACAAATTAAGGATACTCTTGCCCGATTGACCACAAAAGGAAAATCAAAAGGTTCTAAACGTAGACGTGATAAGAGAGAAACCGTAAGGCAAACTGCAGCCTCAGAAGCCGAACAAAGAGAACAGGGTCAGAACATTATAAAAGTTACTGAGTTCGTAACTGCAAATGAAATGGCCACCTTGATGGAAGTTCCGGTGAATAACATTATTGCAACCTGTTTGAACCTGGGTTTATTTGTATCTATCAATCAGCGTCTTGACGCTGAAACCATTGCTCTGGTTGCCGGCGAATTTGATTATGAAGTTGAGTTTGTAAGCGTAGAACTTCAAGAAGCTATAACATCCGAATCTTACTCGGATAATGAAAAAGATCTGATTAATCGCCCACCCATAATTACTGTGATGGGACACGTGGATCACGGTAAAACTTCTTTACTTGATCATATCCGGAAAGCGAACGTAATTGCCGGGGAAGCAGGAGGAATAACACAACATATTGGAGCCTACAAGGTTGAGCTTGCAAGTGGCAAAACCATTACCTTTCTCGATACACCAGGACACGAAGCATTTACTGCTATGCGGGCCCGTGGGGCACAGATTACTGACTTGGCAATCATTGTAGTAGCTGCAGATGATGCAGTTATGCCACAGACTGTCGAAGCCATCAACCATGCTTCAGCTGCCGGTGTTCCCATCGTATTTGCCATCAACAAAGTTGACAAGGAGGGTGCAAATCCAGAGAAGATTAAGGAACAATTGGCAGCCATGAATTATCTGGTGGAAGAATGGGGTGGTAAATACCAGTCGCAAGATATATCTGCCAAACAAGGAGCAGGCGTAAACGAACTACTTGAAAAGGTTCTCCTGGAGGCTGAACTTCTTGAGCTCAAGGCAAATCCTGACAAACAGGCTCTGGGATCGGTAATTGAGTCATCCCTGGACAAGGGTCGTGGATATGTAACTACAATTTTAGTACAGGCTGGTACACTGAAAATTGGAGATATTCTTATTGCCGGAAGTCATTTCGGTAGAATAAAAGCAATGTTCAACGAGAGGAACAAGCCAATAAAATCAGCCGGTCCCTCAGAACCAGTAGTTTTCTTAGGCCTTAACGGAGCTGCTCAGGCCGGGGATAAATTCAACGTTCTTTCCAGTGAAAGAGAAGCTAGAGAAATTGCCACTAAAAGAGAGCAACTCCAACGCGAACAAGGAATTCGTACTCAAAAACATATTACCCTGGAGGAAATCGGACGACGGATAGCGATTGGCAACTTCCAGGAGTTGAATATCATTGTAAAAGGAGACGTGGATGGATCTATTGAAGCATTGTCAGACGCACTTATAAAGCTTTCGACAGATGAAATTCAGGTTAATATAAAGCATAAAGCTGTAGGTCAGATTTCTGAGAACGATATTTTGCTTGCGGCAGCTTCAGATGCTATCATTATCGGCTTCCAGGTTCGGGCCTCTTTGGCAGCACGTAAGCTGGCTGAAAAAGAAGGCGTGGATGTCAGACTTTATTCCATTATTTATGATGCGATCAATAAGATCAGAGATGCCATGGAAGGAATGTTAAGTCCTGAAATCAGGGAAGAGGTAATTGGTACACTTGAAATTCTTGAGACATTTAAAATTACCAACGTAGGAACAATTGCCGGTTGCATGGTAATTGACGGGAAAATAACAAGAACCTCCAAAGTCCGTGTAGTTAGGGAAGGAATCGTTATCTACGATGGAGATCTCGGATCACTTAAAAGGTATAAGGATGAAGTTAAAGAAGTGGTTACAGGTCTTGAATGTGGACTTAACATTGCAAACTTCAACGATATCAAAACCGGTGATATGATTGAACCATACCTAACTGCCGAGTTCAAGAAAAAGCTTATTGCTAATAAATAACCGAGAAAAATGGGTGCAAAAAACAGCACCCATTGAATTACCGCTGGAATTATTACTGAATAAATTCAGAATAAGCCTCAGAGCCCATCAAATCATCCAGTTCAGCTGGGTTTGACAGTTTTACCTTTATCAACCAACCCTTTCCATAAGGATCCTTATTAACAAGGTCAGGAGAATCTTCCAACTCCTCATTAAACTCAAGAACTTCTCCTGCAACAGGGAGGTAGAGCTCCTCTACAGCCTTTACAGCTTCCACATTTCCAAATGCATCTCCTTTATCCAGTTTTTCTCCAACTGTTTCTACTTCAATGAAAACAATATCACCAAGGTTAGATTGCGCGTGATCTGTAATTCCAACATAGGCAATATCTTCTTCAGTACGGATCCATTCATGATCCTGGGAATACTTAAGGTTTTCAGGTATACTCATAGCTTTATATTCAAAAATTTCAAGATTTCACCCAAAGGTAAAAATAAATTCCCTTAATCAGTTAAGGTGAATTGGAGATTGAATCCCATTTTTGTATTGGTAGTTGCAAAAGAACTTGATACGTGAGGTTTATTCAGATTCTGATCGAAGAATAGGCGCAGTCTAAACCTTGAACTGAGTGTATAATCAGCAGTAAAGCCTATAACAAAAGCCTTAACCCCTGATGTTAGTTTGTCGACATCCTCCTCCATCTTTCTCATTATCATACGGGTATCCCTGAGTGAGAGATTAACCCGAACGTCCAGATCAGATTGAAACTTCTTCTTTGTACCTTGAGTTTTGATTGTTATTGGTACTTGTTGAAAACGATATCCGGCTACTATACCATATTCTTCGGATCGATTTTCCATCATCTGGTTATTGTTAAAACTCAGTGTTAAGGTTCGGGTTTTCTTCATTTCAATTCGAGCAGTAAAGCTGTTGATCATTTGAAGATCCAGGCTTATCAGTGGACTAAATTGTTCCGAGATGCTCACTCCTCCAATTTCTCTCTCCGGGAGGAAGTTTAGTTGCAGATCCCTGATATAGTTCAAACCGTCCATCTCATCCGGATTATAGAATAAGTTAGTTGAATATGACCCAACAGAATATGTGCTTCTGTATGAATGAATTACGTTTAGCGACTTAACAAACTTTTTGAAAAACTCGATCTTCTGCAAGCCGTTGTAATTAATTCTCCAGTTTGGCATCATACTAAGCACGCCAGGGAATGATGAAAGGCTAATATTATTAGGATCAGTGTTTGAATAAGCTGCCAGGAATGCCGGTATCAACACCTCCTGGGAAGTAGATCCATAGCCATTGAAATATCCGGGTTCTGTATCGGAATTTGGGTCATAACCGGGACTTCCCGGAACCTGTTCTTTCACTCGTTGCTCAGCTAGTCGCCTGGATATTACGAAGCGGTTATTTTTGAACCGTTCCCAGGATTCAGAAGTGTTATCCGATTCAGCCGGTCTTTTTTCAAAAGCAGAACTCAGTGACATAAAGCTCATTGAGAAATTACCACTGAGCATTCTGTTTTCTGCGCTAAAAGTATCACTACCCTGATATATATAAAACTGCTCGAGGTTAGTGCTCATGGAGCGGCTTGCATTAATATCTATTCTCAGATCAGGCAAGGGTTGAACACTGGCCCTGAACTGGAAGCTCTCATTATTATTTAAGAAAAATGCATCATTCATGGTGCTATCAGTAGTAATCCAGCCTGATTCCGCTGCTCTGTCACCAAACATTTCATCCTGTAATCCCATTATAAATCCAAATCCTGGAGCCAGAGCGCTATTCGAAGATTCCATCCCCAAATATTGTGGTTCCGGCATAAATCCAGGCAGGAAAGTTCCGTTTCCACTATTATAATTCATCGAAACATTCCTAACACCCATTAATATCCTTGCGGTATTCTCGACAACATATAGCAGAGGATTCTCCCGCACTATCAGATTCCCTTCAACCTCTACACGTCCATTGGTAATATCAACCGGTGAAGTAACCCTGATACGGCGATCATTTATCACATCCATCTCTATCTCTACAGCATTATCATTACCATCAAAAACCTGCACTCTGACCTCTTTCGTCATTAGATCATGAACTACAAGAGTTTTCTGACCTTTGTTGATATTCAGCTCATCCTCAGTGTAGTTTACCACCTCCGCATCTGCCTGTTTACTTCTACCCGATGATTTTCGCTTATACTTATCCTCAATCTTCTTCAGGAATCCAACTTTTCCATACAGGCTTTGAAAGTTAAGCTGTCCATTCATTGTAAACTGTCTTGAATTCTCTATTGTATTCCCAAGTTGTATGGTGTCAGCTGTGATCGGGCCAGCTGTCCAATCGTATTCAGTCCTGTAATTAGTTGTTAAAGTCACCCAGTTAAACAGGGGGATTTTATTGATTGGAACGGTATATTGAAAAGCTATACTATGGTGATATTGCGTATTCCGGCCAAAGCCCACAATATTTTGCCATATACTATCACGCTTAGCTTGATAATCCAGCTCATTTTTATCCATTATTCCATCGGGCTCATCAATACGGGCTATGTTGGAAGCGGTAAAATCCAACTTCAGAGTCCGGGTCAGATCCCATTTGAAATCATACATGCGATTCCAATTGAAGTTCTTATTGAATGTGGGTTCAATCTTCAGGTATGGATTGGCCACATTCCGTAAGCGTACTTCATTATATCTACGGTCGAGATTAGTTTGGAAGCGCAGCATTGAGGGCTCATAAAACAGATTAAAATCTTTGATTATCCGAAATGCAGGTTTACTCAGAAAAGTAACTTTCCGGAAAGGCTCCCAAGGTCGAGGTTTACTATTATAGATATAGCTAAGAACACCTGTGTAATTACGGTTTAGGTTCTTTTCGGTATTGATATTTCTTGATAAAACTTCATTGAAAGAGTATGATATCGACCAGTTTGACAAACTGTATATTTTAGCATCGCGGCTATTTTGCCCTTGCACTTTCATATTAGTGAAGTTGACACTTTTTCGCCGGTTATAAGTTTGAGAGATAAAGATGATTGAATCTCTTACGGTCTTTGAATCTGCATTATTCAGGGCAGCTGTAAGAGGGATATCCGGATCAAGTGGGTTGTAATGTGGATTACTGCGTCTTTCAGAATATCCAATGTACATAGGGATATTTACCCCCGCTTTTTTAGGGAAAAACTTACCTAACTGGAGGCTAGTCGACATATCATATTGGAAAATTTCCTCTTTGCTTCTCTCCTGCACTTTTTTCTCAATACTACCAAACCCGGGGTTACTGGTTCCGCCCGATAAGCTAAAAGTGCCAAAATCTGCCAGTCGCGCAGTCATCCTGGCATTAGCCGCCCAACCACCGTCTTCGTTGAAGTCTGTAAGGCGCAATTCGTTCATCCAAATAACCCCTGTTTTAGGACTGCCATCATCCAGGTCATTCCCTCCATTAGATCTTGGGTTTCTGACACCCAACATTATAGTTCGGATATTGCTCAGGTTTGGATTTCCTTTGACAAGCACTCTGTTGTTACCGTCAAATCCCTCAAAAACAGAATTCAGGTCTATAATAGATCCTGCTACTCGCATAGCATCATTCCTGGACTGCTTAACCTCTTGAAATACCTCCAGGACAATATTGATATTATTCTCCAGCGGCCATACGATCCCTCTGTCAATAAAATTATTTTGGTCATATTTAACTGGAGGACTGATGTGAGGTGTCAGAGTCAGAGGGACTTCATACTCGTAATAATTCTGGGTATAATCTGATCCTATTCTGATAAAAGCCCTGAGATCACCATCTTGAAGTTGGCTTTCATCAATGGCTTCAGCATGAACGAACATCTGTAGTTTCCTATACTGACGAAAATCAAATCCAACATTTTTATAAGCAGCCCTTGCATCACCATCCTCCAAATCAACTACTTTCAGAGCTATCGACTGCTCATTTTTCTGGATCATATGTGGGTTGGTCGGGTCAGTTATCCTTGTCACATCCGGGGGAAGGACATAATTGACCGGGTATCGATTTCCATTTTCCTCAATATTTACTGCGCTTATTTCAAATTTCCCACGTGTATATTCAGGAGTGGTAAGGACTTCTGTCCCCTCCAACATACTCAGGTTATATTTACGCCAGTCTCCCCTAACAAGTTCCAGAGTTGCAAAGCGTAGAATCATCCTCTCGCTAATCCCTCTCAGGAACATGCGCATAAAGCGAATAGACTTAAAGTCCTGAATACTGCCAACCACTTTTTCAGGTTCGTAAATTGGAACCTTGAATTGATACCAGGTTACTAACTGTCCATCATCATTCTTCCCAATAATCGCATCAGTGATGTAGTTCTTTCCAACCTGGAAATCCTCTTTCCTCATGCTTACCTTGTACTGGAAATAAGATTCCGTTTCACTCAGGGTATTATCCATATTGATATCCTCCACATCGGGAAGGGTAGTCGACTGAGTTGGGTAATTCTCATCAGTCATTTCTGGCGTTGAAGAATTGCCTTCCAGACCATTAAAACTCTTATATCGATCAAGAATACCAAGTTTCTGCTCATCGAAATCAGTACCCCGGTAATAGTGAAAATTGTCTGAAGCTGGATCATTCAATGCATCCAAATAAGATTGAGAACCCGGATTAATCATCATTTGTAAGGAATCCAAAAAAGGCTGGAAGAAGCTTCTTTCATCATCATCATTCAAACCATCGAGGCCTACATCCTGATATATTCTGGAGGATACCTGGTTATCAAAAGCGTTTACAAATGACTGGGTAATCGGAACACGCCCCCAGGTTGTAGTATCCACTAAAGCAACATCTTGATCTGTTGGCAATCCGTTTTCAAAACTTTTCCTGCCATCTTTCAGGATATCTTCCGACACATTCCCCAGGTTAAAATAAAGGCCTGGATCCGAATCATCCCTTAAAACATTATTGATTGTATCCTCTGAGAAAGGATCCATCATCCAGAATTCAATATATTCTACATTGGCCGATTCAAAATCGTTGGTAGTAAGTCTCCGCATAATTCCGGCCCATCGGCTTTCTGGCCTGCGAAGCATTCCTTGCTCATCGACACCTGCTGAAATGCTTCCGTTAGATATCACATCAAAATTATATGGCCCTCTCTCCGCCGGATAATAAGCCAAATTTAACACGGGAATATATGAAGGAAAATTGTTCGGACTCTCCTTGTAAGGGAATATCTCCTGCTCACGTATCTCGCGAACATAATGACTGTTTTGCTCCTCTGGGTTGTTTGCTAAATGGCTGGGAGTGGTTGAGTTATTTCGCAAAAAGAGTGGGTCAATCTGGTACCATGCAATCTTGGCCCGGTTATAACCATAAGCCAGGTCATTGCTGAATTCAGCTTCTGGAAACATCGTGGGCTGCCCCATCGGTGTACTTGCCAATACCCACTGCTGTCGTGGTTTTACAGAGATGCTGGTTTCGCTCCCTTCGAAATCGTCAATTAAGGACTCCCCCTCTTTCTGTATCACCTTGCTATGTCCGGGAACCAATTGGGCAAATTCACCTGTAAAAGTAATGGATGATTCCTCCTTAGTTTCAAGGAATGGAAGGAAATCGATTGCACGGGTTAACCATGGAGCCCTACCTTTGTAGTTGGTATTAAAGCCCCAGATAGTGTTCGATATTGGCTCCTGACCTATATTTACCTTATTTGTCAAAGGACGCTCTTTAAGGTGCAGAAAGGTGCCTCCCACATTAAAGTCACGACTAAATCGATAATCAAAATGTGAACCCACCAGAGTCTTCGACTGGAGACCAAACTGGGCTTGATTTTCAAGGGATATTTTTATTGGAGTACCGGACTCGAGGAGGCCTTCATTTATGATCTTAACAATACCTGAGGTATAATCCACGGTAAAGTCGGTGTTTTCGTTCAATTTCATACCACCGGCAGTTACGATAACTGAACCTTGCGGCACGTTTATGGCATTTAGCCGAATCTCAGAGCTGCTTGATGAACGGTACCGGATCGAAATCAAAAACTTGTTCTTTTCAGCAATCTGCCTGGCCCGACTTTGGGTTTCATCATATAGTTCCTGAAAAACATACGTATCTGCATCTTGTCTGAAATCCGGATTTCCATCTTCAATCTTTTCCCTCAGGTAACTTCCAAAGGGTTCAAGAATTGGGAAAATAATCCGCCCTTTATCTGCATTAATGGTCACCTTGTCAATGAAGTCGAAACGCCCATCCCGCTGTGGATCCAGCTGGGCATTAAGGTTATCCAAATTAAGAACCTGTAAAAGAATCTGTCCGTCGATAGCCCCGGCCGGAACATAATTATTTGCAGTTCCAGTCTTGTCATTTTGGTACAGGATATCCACCATAAATTCCTCCTGGCTGATACGGCTGGATTGAATGGAATATATATTTTTCATCATCAAATCCCAGGTGGGCAGCCCGGGAGCCAGGTTAGTCCCCTTTAGCAATTTCAGAATCAATGACGGGGCATCAGAAGATTC
This sequence comes from Bacteroidota bacterium, assembly GCA_030592205.1. GTDB lineage: Bacteria > Bacteroidota > Bacteroidia > Bacteroidales > UBA12481 > JAUVKA01. The sequence continues at coordinate 18,845 of JAUVKA010000002.1, forward strand.
ATCCTTATTAACCTCATTGGAGAATTCACCCACACGATAAACATCTCCCCTAATTGTATATTCAAAAGCAACAGCAAGAACCTCGTCAGCATTCAGCGACTGGCTTAGAGAGATATACCCCAGCTTGGTATTCAGCTCATATTCTGTTGATTGCAGCTTGCGTGCATTTTCAATTTTCTCGTAATCCTGGCCGGCTGAAAAATTATAAGCATCCAGGGGTGCAAGGGTTCCTGTAACCTGACTGATATCCCGGACAGCCGAATAGTTATCCAGAATATTACTATACAAATCATTTATATCATTAGAAGGATATTTGCCTGGAGGAATATATTTTACAAATTGATTATTGAAGATATTAGTATCCCCCGGCATATTACCTTCCCCAAGGTCGAGGAAGGCTACCAAATTCCTTGAATCATCGAAATTATTAACCTTGTTGGTAACCCATACTTCAATTTTGGTGATATTAACACCTGAATTGATAACAGGAAGATTCATGAGGGATTTATCGTAATTATCCCTGAAATATTGTGCAAGGAAGAAGTGCTTATTAGCTTCGTAATCATCAGCCCGAACTTCTATTTCATTCGTGACTCCCCCTCCTTCTAATTCGATTGTTTGTGTTTGTCCCTCTTGTTGAGAAAAGATACTGGTTACCGTTAATCTACCAAACTGCAATTCAGTTTTAATCCCAAACAGACTTTGGCTGCCAGTAATCAGAGAGCCCGAAAGTGGCAAATTCACATTACCTGCTTCAATCTTCTTTAGGATCTCATCATCCTTACCCGTGTATGCAATTTTCGTTTTGTTCTCAAAATTAAAAGTTGCCTCGGTATTGTAAGTTATTCCGAGTTCCAGCTTATCTCCAATCTGACCGGAAACATTCATCTGTATTTCGTTATCGAAATCAAAAGTGGTGTTTCTTCTTACCTTTTCAGGGAGGGCTGGATTCTCGGTATTATTGATCTGAATACCAAAAATTAGTTTGGCAGAACCCTGGGGTTTTATGTTTATTGTATTGGAGCCAAATATCCGGTCAAACGCCTCTCCCCCGATATACAATTTAGGAATTAGTGATGACTGGCTTTCAAAGCTCTCTCCCTTAACCCGGGTAAACCAATAGTTATCAATCGATTTTTTGAAATCATACTCTCTGTAAGCTTCAAAATCCATGGAATAGGACTCACGATAGTCAAAATCACCAACCTTGCGCTGAATACTGTATTCATTTGCTTGGGGATTATATTCTACCCTCGACGAAATATTCTGGGGGAGCTTAAGAAACAAGGGTGATTCGAATCCCCTTTGGCTATATGGCAGCAGCCAGGGATCTTTAAAGGGAAACCTAAGATCGATAATAGTATCCTGCGACGCATTCCTTGTGGTCACACCACTGTTAACCTGAGCGTAAGCAGTAGGCATACCAATTGTAAAAATGGCCATTACAAACAGCCAGATTATGGTAAGAGGAATAGGAAACAAGGATCGATTCGTACGTTGCATAAGTATTTCCAGGAGCTATGTTTATAATTTTTTAAGAGCCGTTTTCACTAAACCTTCTACTCCTAAATCAGGTTCAGAGGCAAGCAGTTTATCCAGCACTTTGATGGATTCACTTTTCCCAAACCCAAGCATAACCAATGCAGATAACGCTTCTTCCCGGGAGGTATTGTCTGATGCTGAAAAAATCTGTGAGCTTTCTCCCACTTTTCCCAGTTTATCCCGTAGATCTATGATGATCCTTTGAGCCGTTTTAGCTCCTATGCCCTTGACACTTTTAAGCAGGTTAACATCTTCAGTTATAATAGCCTTTTGTAACTCTATAGGGGGAATGGATGACAACATCATTCGGGCAGTATTTGCACCAACTCCACTCACCGTGATCAAAAGTCGGAATAGCTCTCTTTCTGCCGGTTCAAAAAAGCCATAAAGATCATGGATGTCTTCTCTTATAATCTCCTGGATTAAAAGTTTAACATCAGTCTTATTCCGTATTTGCGAAAAAGTATTTAGAGAAATCTGCACAAAATAGCCTAAGCCTGATTGTTCAATAATGGCCGCAGCTGGCGTAATTTCCACCAGCTTTCCACTGATATATTCGAATACTGCCATGGGTGTTGATTTATATAGAATTCCTTTCCAGCTCCCGATTGGCCTTCCGGATTTTGTAGGTATCACAAGCCAGGTAGATAGCCTGCCGTAATGATTCCGGACTAGCCTTATTTTCACCTGTAATCTCGTAGGCTGTACCATGGGCAGGCGATGTTCGGATTATTGGCAAACCTGCTGTATAGTTCACCCCTGCATCGAAAGATAAGGCTTTAAAAGGGCCCAGTCCCTGATCATGATACATTGCAAGCACAGCATCAAAATGCGTATAGGCAGAGCTACCGAACAGTCCATCAGCTGAAAAAGGTCCAAGAGCAAGAATATCTTCCTCACGTGCCAGATTAATGGAGGGTTCAATAATATCAATCTCTTCTTTTCCTATTAATCCCTTGTCGCCCATATGTGGATTTAGACCCAATACCGCGATTTTAGGTTTTCTGATATTAAAATCTGTCTTTAGAGTTCTGTTCATAAGACGGAGTTTATTCAGTATTAGCTCTTGGTTCAAGGAACCTGGCACATCAACAAGGGGAATATGACCTGTAACTATACCTACTTTAAGATTCGGCCCCACCATAAGCATCAAAGATTCTGGTTCGTCAAATTTTGTTTGCAGGTATTCTGTATGACCAGGAAATTCAAAACCCTCCTGCTGGATTGTATATTTATTGATTGGGCCGGTTACAAGCACATCAATCTGATGCTCCATTAAATCCTGAACAGATTTCTCCAAAGCCATAAATGCTGCCTCTCCTGCCATTTTTGATGGCCTGCCAAGTTCTACGCGAATACTATCATCTACACAATTAATAATACTAGCCCGCTTTGGATTGGCTTCTTTGGCTTCCTGAATATTGCTCAACGAAAAATTATCAATATTCAGGGCTTTTCTATGATAAGCCATAACCTTGGTAGAGCCATAAACAATAGGAGTACAAACCGCCAAAAGGCGGGCATCAAGAAGGGTTTTGATAATGACTTCATATCCTATCCCGTTAATATCTCCATGCGTTATCCCAACACGTATCAAGTTTTCCATGCTTCTTAAAGTAATTTATTTTGATAAATAATTCCTCCGAATGAACTCAAGCAACAACCTTACCCCTGTTCCAGTACCTCCGGCAGTTCTATAACCATCTCCTGTTTGTATATACGCCGGCCCAGCAATATCCAGATGAATCCATGGATAAGATGTAAATCTTTCCAGGAACTTACCGGCAGTTATTGCCCCGGCTTCACGACCACCAATATTTTTTAGATCTGCTATTTCCGACTCCATCATTTTCCCATATTCTTCCCATAATGGGAGTTGAACAACTCGTTCATAAGAGGAATCACCAGCATCTATTAGTGTATTAAATATTTGCGGGCTTGCATTACCCATAGCAACTGTACCAATAGTGCCAACAGCCACAGCAGCAGATCCTGTAAGAGTGGCCAGATCAATAACCAGATCCGGATCATATTTCCCGGCATAACTCAAAGCATCAGCCAGGATCATTCGACCTTCTGCATCCGTATTCAGTACCTCAACGAACAGTCCATTATGCATTTTAATTATGTCGCCAGGCACATAGGCATTTCCGTCAGGACGGTTGTCAGTAGCAGGGATCAACCCAATTACCCGAACAGGCCAGTTTAAACATGATAGTGCGTATATCACTCCAAGCACTGCGGCTGCTCCTGACATATCGGACTTCATATAGTCCATACTATTGGGGGTTGGCTTAAGACTCAGTCCTCCAGTATCATACATGACACCCTTACCAACCAGGACGAGTGTTTTCTCATTAACTGCTTTTTCAGGATCATGGCTTAAAATACAGAATCTGGGTGGATCAATACTCCCCTTATTAACTGCCAACAGACCTCCCATCTTAAGGGATTCTATTTTCTGTTTATCAAAAACCTCCACTTGAAAGCCCGTTTTTTCTCCCAGCGCTTTAATTTCCTCTGCAAAGAAAGGAGCGGTAAGGGTGGAAAGCGGCTCATTAACCAGATCCCGTGTAAAATATATGGCCTGAACAATTATTTTCAATTCCGAAATAAGCTTTTCTGAAGAGCTAACGATCCCAAGCTTCACCAGGCTATTTTGTTTTTTTGAGGGATCTGCAAAATATTTCAGGAATTGATAATTCCTAAGAGCTATCCCCTCCCCTACAGCTATGAGTCTCGAGGCATTCCCCGTCCTGTCGTCCAAGAGGATTTCGGATATTTTATTCTTGCTTGCCCATTGCTGAATTTCTGCTCCATCCAGCCTGAATGACTCCTGCAAGGCTGCATCTTTTTTTTCCGTATCAGGAAATACAAACACCTTCCAAAAAGTCAGCCTGTTAATGAAAATAAGCCTTAGCTTTTTTTCCCGTGACTTATCCAAATAAGCTTTCTCTTCCAGGGTCAAACCAAAATCCAAGTGGTCTAATCCATTTTCAACCAAAAAGATACATGTGGATTCAGTTTCACATTGCTTCAGCCTATAAATGTCCATCATTATAATTTTTGGATTTAGCCTGTAAAAATAATAAAATCTGCCCTAATACTGTGGGTAGCAGTTTGAAATCGGCTAACTTCGCAGGATTTATTTAGTACAGGCATGAAGCATATTAAAGAACTATTGGAAAAAGCAATTGGGGGAGAGTTCCTTGATATCAATGAAGGTAGGGATATCTATCTTAATACCCCTGATGCCTTACTTTTCCATTCGGCACACTTGTTAAGGAACAGGCTCCATCCCAGCCGGGAGGTAGGCTGGATAATTGACCGAAATGTTAATATCACCAATATTTGTTTTTCATTCTGTTCCTTCTGCAACTTTTGCCGCAAACCTGGTGATGAAGATGCCTACATCACTTCCATCGATGAATACAGAACAAAGATCCGGGAATTATACACTCTGGGAGGCAAGCAACTACTCCTCCAGGGAGGAATGCATCCCAAACTTGGCCTGGATTTTTACACAAAGCTTTTCGCACAATTAAAACAGGAATTTCCAGACCTCCGGCTTCATGCTTTAGGGCCGCCCGAAATTGTACACTTATCGGTAATGGAGAAAATCAGTTTTACTGAGGTACTGATTGCACTAAGGGAATCGGGAATGGATTCTCTTCCAGGCGCGGGAGCAGAGATACTTGTTGAGAGTATCAGAAATGAGATATCACCTGCAAAATGTTCAGCAGAAGATTGGTTAGAAGTTATGCGGGCCGCACACTTACTGAACTTCCCTACCTCAGCAACAATGATGTATGGCCATGTTGAAAGTTTGTCCGACCGTATTGAGCACTTGATCCGTATTCGAGAGGTCCAGGATCAAAAACCTGAAGGCCATTTTGGTTTTCTGAATTTTATTCCCTGGCCATTTATGGATGAAGGAACAATTTTGAAGGATCGGGATGGGGTAAAAGCTTCTGCTGATAACAGGTCATATCTAAGATTAATTGCTATTTCCCGCCTTATGCTGCCTAATATTGAGCACATTCAGGCCTCCTGGTTAACCGTTGGGAAAGAAACAGGACAAATTTGCCTGCATTCCGGTGCCAATGATTTTGGCTCGATCATGATCGAAGAAAATGTTGTATCAGCTGCCGGAGCAAAAACTTCCATGGATACCGAAGGGATCCAACAGGCTATTCGTGAAGCTGGATTTGAGCCTTATCAGAGAAACCAAATATTTGAAAGAATCTCTTAATCCGGAAACTCAATTGTCCTGAGCAGACTTTCTACCTCTCGAATATGGTTTCGTTTTTTGTATTTTGGAGCATACACAAAACCAAAAAAGGTAACCAGTCGGTTTCGTTTTTCGTCCACCATAGTCCATGAAACAAATGGACCTCCCATAAAACCATTCTCCATTTCCCATAAGCCCTTTATTTCTCTGGTAAAATTCCCCTTATGTGTAAAGGTTTTACTGTAAAGTGGAGACAGGAACTCAATTGCCATGTAAGATCCCTCAATTTCACCGGGTACTCTTGGTTTAAGCATTTGATCATGCTTGATTATTAAGCTTTCATATTTGACCTGATCCTCATCTTCATAAGGATAGTCCCAGATAAGCACCGACTGGATAATTTCCGGGGGATCATGTTGGATCCAAACAAAATTTCCTGAATCCACCCGAGCCTCATAGCCTTTGGGAAAATAGGAAATAATTTCATGATTAGCCAAAAGACTGCGATGCAACTCAGAGTTAGAGTATTTTTGGTTTAAGTATACCTGCCTGTCAATCTCAGCCTCTCTGATTGCTTCAACAATAAAATCCTCCTTATTGTCGATCAATTCAATAAATGCCTCTTTTGTAGGGGCTTCCATCCGTATCAGTAATTGTTGCGAAGCCCAGTAATTTTCATCAACCTTGATAACTGCCTGTGATAATTCAGGATTTATCTTTGCAATAATGATATTCCTATGGGATTTAAATATATTACTAAATGCACTTGGGGGTATCTGAACCAAATCAAAAATTGGCTCTGCCCCTTCCATCCCTGTTTGAGGTAAGGCAATTTCCTCTTTAGTAAGAACATTAGCTAAACTGTCGCCAACATGACCTGCATACAGCTCATCCGGGATGACCAGAACCACCTCACCGGCTCTTCCGGTGATTGGAGGCAGCAGGTTAGTATTGTCACTTTTGCAGGAAAATGTCCCGCCCACGATCAGCAATACAAGAAAAAATCTCATAGTTTTCTTTAACATAGCAAGTAGATTTTCTGATTATACAAATGAGGGGACGTCATTAAAAATACGAAAAGAACTTAATATTATTATATCTATTTAGTAAAGAGTTTTACAATATCATTACCATTGGCATATAGAACCAGTGCCAGTAACATCAGCATTCCAACAATCTGGGCATATTCCATAAATTTATCACCTGGTTTCCTTCCTGTAATCATCTCAATAATGAGAAACATAACATGACCTCCATCAAGAGCCGGAATCGGTAAAAGATTCAGAACGGCCAGCATGATTGAAAGAAATGCTGTCATTCGCCAGAAGACATACCAGTCCCACTTTCCGGGAAAGATATTACCGATGGCAATGAAGCCACCCAGTTCTTTATACGCTTCTGTTTCCGGAGTAAATACCAACTTCAAATCTTTTAGGTAGGCCCCGATCATATGAGTACCCTTCTTTACTCCCGCCGGTATAGATTCAAAAAAGCCATATTTCAATTCGCTGTATTCAAGAAGTGATTCAGGCAATTCAGGATAAACACCAATTGTACCAGATTCAGACACTTCCATCTCAATATTAGTTTTCTGCCCACCCCTCATCAAATTAAGTGTAATAGTATCCCCGATATGATTTTGGAGTTCAAGTTTCACCAGATCAAAATATGGTATATCCATCCCATTGATTCCGATAATCTTATCACCTGTCAGAACCCCCTTATCTTGAGCTTCTGAGTCATTCGGAAAATGACTGGCAATAAATGGAAATGCCGCATAAATAAAACTTTGTTTTTTGATAAAGTTATTTACAAAATCATCTGGGACCGTAATATCGAGGGCCTCACCATTCCGGTTGATCTGGATAGATTTAGCTTCATCATAAACTAACTCTCGTGCAATATCACCAAAGTTTTCTATGTACTGACCATCTACAGTAAGAATCTTGTCACCATGCTGCAGACCCATATCCAAGGCAAGAGAATCACAGATAATTCCGTACTTTACATTTTGTGTTGGGAGATACGATTCTCCCCAGGTAAACAGGACCATTGCATAAACCAGGAATGCAAAAAGGACATTGAATAACACTCCGCCCAGCATGATAAGCAATCGCTGTATTGATGATTTTGACCGGAATTCCCATGGCTGAGGTTCTTTACTCATTTGTTCTTTATCCATTGATTCATCAATCATACCTGAGATTTTCACGTAACCTCCAAGAGGCAGCCATCCAAGACCATATTCTGTTTCTCCCTTTTTGAATTTAAACAGGGAAAACCATGGATTGAAGAAAAGATAAAACTTTTCAACCCTGGTTTTAAATAACTTGGCAAAGGTGAAATGGCCAAATTCATGAATTATCACCAAAATGGACAAACTTAATAACAGCTGAGCAGCCTTGATCAATACTATCATAATAGGGTAAATAAATTAAATTAACATTCGGGCGATCTCACGCGACTCCCGGTCGGATTTTACATATTCATCATAACCCCCCTGAGGCAAAAATGTTGCTTTTTCAAGGGTTTTTTCAATTATAAATGTCATTTCAGGAAACTTTATCCTGTCGTGCAGAAATGCTTCAACAGCAATTTCGTTTGCTGCATTCATCACGCAGGGCATATTACCACCCTTTTCCATCACCTCAAAGGCAATACGAAGGTTTAGGAACCTTTCCAAATCAGGCTTTTCAAAACTCAGCTCCGGATAATCCATGAAATCAAAACGGCCATCAGGAGATGGCAGTCGCTGAGGATATCCCAAGGCATACTGGATAGGCAAACGCATATCAGGCAATCCCATTTGCGCTTTCATTGATCCGTCGTGAAACTGAACAATACTGTGAATTATCGATTGTGGATGAATGATCACATCAATCTGATCCGGAGCCAGATCAAACAACCATTTGGCTTCGATGGCCTCCAGGCCTTTGTTCATCATGCTGGCCGAATCAATAGTAATCTTTGCTCCCATCTCCCAGTTTGGATGCTTCAATGCCTGAGCTCTGGTCACTTCCTTAATCTCCTGGGAAGAAAATTTCCTTAATGGCCCGCCGGAAGCAGTTAAGTAGATCTTTTCTATTGGATTATTATGCTCACCGATAAGGCATTGAAAAATGGCAGAATGCTCAGAATCAACGGGGATAATCGGGGTACGGTTCTCCAAAGCCAATTTACTTATCAATTCCCCGGCTACTACCAAAGTTTCCTTATTGGCCAGAGCCACGGGTTTTCTTGCTTCAAGGGACTTAATCACTGAGGACAGGCCGGCAAAACCAACTATAGCTGCCAGAACCATATCGATACTTTCCATCTGAACCACCTGGTCCAGTGCTTCGGAGCCGGCAAAAACCTTAATTCCCTGTGGAGCCAGTACATCATTTACAATTTGATAATGCTTCTCACTACCTATTACAACCGTATTTGGTTTATATTTTAATGACTGTTCAATAAGTAATTGGTACTGATTCTGAGCAGTAAGAACTTCCACTTCAAATAAGCCGGAATGCCTGGATATTATCTCCAATGCCTGTGTTCCGATAGACCCTGTTGATCCTAAGACGGCAATTCTTTTCTTTTCCATCAATTTATGTTCAACGAGTGCCTAATTAAAAATAATATATTCTTCAGGATTTATTGGCTTTCCTTTATACCAGAGTTCAAAATGAAGATGAGGGCCCGTTGTGAGTTCTCCGGTATTTCCAGCAATAGCAATAACCTCTCCAGCACGCACAATATCCCCAGACTTTTTAACCAATTCCTGGTTATGCTTGTAAATTGAAATCAGATCATTGGAGTGTAGCACCTGGATCACATAACCCGTTTCAGCGGTATAGTCGGCTAATACCACCGTTCCATCCAGTGTTGATTTAACCCATTGGTCATCCGTAGGTACCAGGTCAATTCCAAAGTGCTTAATACTAGTGTCAAATCTATTGATAACCATCCCCTTAACAGGAGCAAAAAAGAAAAGCTCACTTAAGTTTTTCGCCTTATCATAGGGATCAAAGAGGGATAAACTAAAACGTTGTTGCTCTTCCACTTCTTCCCGTAGTATAGAATCCTCACGTGAATGAAAATCTTCAATAGTATGTGAACTAACAGGAACCTCAGATTCAGATATATCATAATCCGTTGGCTCCTCACCTTTGATGATGGTTAAAATAGTTCCAATATATTGGTCCTTGAGAAACAACTGATACTCAAGTGAGTCTAACTTCAAGGCATTCAAGCGAATATCCCTGGTCATTTCACCGCTTGGGTAACCCGGGATTAGTTCTTTGATAGGTGTATAAACAATCAAAGCAACAACAATTATAGTCACCAGGATAATTGAGCTGGAAATCACTGTCAGCACATTCAACCTCGACAGGCGCATAAACCAGACTTCCTCATAAGTTGTATCCCGCTGAATAACCAGCCGGTACTTACTCTGAAGTTTTTTATATAAATTTTTCTTTCTCCCCAGCATTTACCCTGATTTCAAGAACAGGCAAAGATAGGCCTTGTGAATTTAAGAATAAAAGAAATTACAGAAAGTTTACCAGCGTATACAAACTTAATACCCTCAGAGCTTTATGAAAGAGGAAACATACTGTTTATCTCCAATCATGATCTTTACATAATAAAAGCCTTTTTGCCATGCCGAGACATCCAGACTCTCAGTCCAGAATCCGGCAAGCTCTACCTTATCAGAATACATTTTCCTTCCAAGTTGATCAAAAATACTGAAAACTGTCTGGCCCTGAACCGGTCCCTCATACTTGAAGAAGACCTGGTCATATGCTGGAATAGGGTAAATACTAAAATGGCCCGATATTTCATCCAGGTTAACAGCTGATGAACCAACTGTGATAGGAACTGCAAAGGTGTTATTATCTTCATCAGTTTCTGCAACCGTCTGGTATACATCAATATATGCGATCAAGTAGTATTGCCCTATAACTGCATTGGACGGAATTGTCACATAATTGTTTTTAAAAATCAGCTCCTCTCCACTCATCTTTTTAACCGTTATATCATTCAGAAACACA
>JAUVKA010000280.1 GCA_030592205.1 Bacteroidota bacterium
CCTTCATGTGTTTTCCTATATCCGCTGCCACTCCTAATACATATTGCAAATCAGCACTGCCATCTTCGTCAGGAGGAGTCCCCACAGCAATAAATGCAGCTTCTGCATCGATAAGGCTTTCTTCAAGGTTTGTAGTAAAGAATAAACGTTTCTTCTCCACATTCTTCTTGATCATGACTTCAAGACCTGGTTCATAAATAGGCACTTGCCCTTGATTCAGTAAGTTGATCTTATTTTCATCAACATCAACACAAGTGACAATAATTCCTGACTCAGCAAAGCAAGTCCCAGTTACTAAGCCTACGTAACCTGTACCGACAATGGATATTTTCATAGATAATTTAATTTATGGCATTCTACTAAAATGCAAGTATAGGAAATTTTTTCCCAAGATTTCCTGAGAATTGATAGCCTGTGATATGTAAAGATACTTATTTTGGAATGTTTGACCGGGGTGCTTGTAATTTGGTGATACACCCTTTAAAATATAGAAATTCTACTAGATTCTAATCTCCATATTCAGAAAGATATAGGATGCCCGAATATTAGTTGAATTGCTGGTCCAGTTCTGATAATTCAGAGACAGTTTAAGAAATTTCTGTGGCTGGAATTGCAAACCGCCTATAATGGCTCTTCCATCATTAGAATTATTCCAGCTGGTGTCAAAATCTTCCAGGGTATTTGATGCAAGATGATCATAGCGGCAAAATACCTCCCACTTTTTGTTTAGGTCATACATCCCAAAAACTGAAAATCCAAATCTGTCATGATCCTCTTCGAAGGATTCATTGTATCCATAAACAATTTCACCACCGAGGTGAAAATGATCCTCATAATTATAACCAAGGTAATATGACAAAGTTTGCCGGGGTGATGATTCAGTAATAATGTCGTAATAAACTCTTGAAATCCAATTGGTAGAGATATTCCAGGTAAGTCCGGCTGCATATTTAAATTTATCATCGAGTTGAGGCTTTTTATAACCCTCTCCATTTGTAACAGTTAAATCCATAGAGAGATTGTTGAGGAGATTGTATCCAAACATAAGACCTATGTCTGCTTTTGGCCCATATTTATACTTATCCTGATAAGAATTCCAGATGTAACGGTGGGACCAATTCTTTTCCTGTAAATCGAATTGGGACATGTTAATCACTCCGGCATTTATCCAGAATTTATTAGTTTTATATTGAATATATGCGTTTTTAAAATATGCGTATCTGTAAATTGTTGAATTTTCTCCGAGGTCTTTCGGGCTGCCAATGTCTATTTTAACAACTGTCTTAAAATGTTCATTGAGCTGAAATTGATATCCCAAATAGGCTCTTTTAATCTCAAAAGCATTAAACTCGTTGACTGATTTGGATATACCATGATGGAAGTTGCCAAAGATCCTTACAATTGGTTTACCCACCGGTTTGAATTCGTCCTGGCTCATGACCTGGAATCCAGTTCCAAAGAATAATAAAAGTGTGATTATAATGCCCTTTTTCATATAGATTTATTTTCGTGTTCGAAAATACAGAATATTACAAATTAATAATCCTGATTCAGGTAAACATTTATCGACATCTTATTAAGTATTATGATTCATTTTATCTTCATTGGAAATCTATCTTGGTGCCCAGATAATTAAAGGCTTATAATTACTTTTACAAATCAATATAAAGCTATGAAAGGAAATGATGATTTTGAATCCGTATCATGGATTGCGTACATGAGCAACAAAGTAAAATCAGGAGGAGGGATTAATCTCGCTCAGGGTTTGCCCGGTTTTGATCCTCCTGGGAAATTGCTTCAGATCCTTCACGATATTAGTTTGGATTCTATCCATCAATATCCCCCTGGAAATGGGCATCCGGAACTTGTAAACCAGATTTGCAATAGTTACTATTATAATAAGCCCCTGAGCCAAGAGGAGGTTTTGATAGTTCAAGGTGCCACGGAAGCTATTAGCTTGGTTTATACCTATATGATACATCGGTTTGGGAATAATTGGAGTTCTCTGGCTTTTGATCCGGTTTATGAAAGCTATAAGGAATTACCAAAAATCTTCGATAATGAAATAATAAGGGTGCCATTTGCAAAAGGTGGATTGATCGACAAGACAGAGCTTGAAAAACATATTTCCAGCAAAGATGTTAAACTTGTTTTCGTTAATTCTCCTGGTAATCCTTATGGAAAGATATGGACAAAGGAAGAATTTGAATGGCTCTTTTTCCTGGCTGACAAATATGATTTCTATATTCTTCTGGATGCCGTATACAAGGACCTTCACTTTGGAGATGTCCCCCCATACCTTCCGTTTGAATTGAGCCGGGAAAGGCTTTTCTATGTAAACAGCTTTTCCAAAATGCTGTCTGTTACTGGTTGGAGAGTGGGCTACTTGATAACTGAAAAGAGTTTGATGAGGGATATCAGGTCAATTCATGACTATACAGGTTTGTGCGCGCCATCAATTCTGCAATATGCAATTTCAGATTATCTGGCCTCGAGTACATATGCTAAGGATTATCTTCAGGATATCAGGCAAAAACTCTCTGATAATTATCATTTTATGCAATCAGAATTAGAAAAATCAGGCTTTAATATTGAACCTGCCGGGGGAGGGTATTTTGTCTGGTGTCGTTTGCCGGAAAATGTTGGAAATGGAATCGAATTTTCCAAACAACTTTATGCCAGGCAAAAAGTTGGCGTGGTTCCAGGTATCCATTTTTCTTCAGAGGCCGAAAATTGGATTAGAATCAATATTGCAAAAGAAAAAGATGAACTCACTGAAGCTCTGTATCGTATTTATACCTTTTTGAATAGACAAGATGCTGATATGAAGAGTTAAAGGTTTGATAGTGAATAAATTTATATTATCTTTGCGCCCGTGTTTACCAAATATATTGTCTAACCCACTAATTAATTGATTGTTAGAAGATGTCAGAAAAAGATTTAAAAAACCAAAACGAAGAAGCTGCTGAGCTTAAAGAACAGCCTCAGACTGAAGAGGCTAATGAGCTGAAAACCGAGGAAGCTGCTACCGAAGAAACTGTTACTGAAGTTACTGAAGAGTCTGTGACCGAAGAACCTGCTGTTGAGGAAGCTAAAACTGAAGAACCGGTTTCAGAAGAAACCAAAAGCGAAACTGCTGCTGAAGTTACTGAAGAGTCTGTGACCGAAGAACCTGTTGTTGAGGAAGCTAAAACTGAAGAACCGGTTTCCGAAGAAACCAAAAGCGAAACTACTGAAAAAGCAGAAGAAATTGCAGAAATCCCCTCAACTGAAGTTTCAGAAGTTGCTGACGATGAAGCTCCATCTACTGAGCCCTCTGAAGTAGCAAGTGAAGATTCAAAAGAGGATGAAAAAATTGATAGCATCCTTGAGGACGGTGAGAAAGAAGAAAAGCATGTAGAAAAAACTATTGATGTTGCTGATTTCGATTGGGACAGTTACACATCTGATCATGATGACTACACTCCTGAGGAAAGAGCTAAGCTGGAAAATATTTTTGACGAAACTTTGTCAACCGTAGCGGTTAATGAAGTGGTGGAGGGCTCAGTTGTTTCAATGAACAAACGTGAAGTAGTAATCAACATTGGATATAAGTCAGAAGGTATCGTTAGTTTGAATGAATTCAGATACAACCCTGAACTCCAGCCTGGAGATCCAGTTGAAGTTTATGTTGAAACCCTGGAGGACAGAACAGGACAATTACTTCTCTCTCATAAAAAAGCCAGAGTTTTACGTTCCTGGGATAGAGTTAACCAGGCTCATGATCAAAGTGAGATTATCAAAGGTTTTATCAAGTGCCGTACTAAGGGAGGTATGATTGTTGACGTGTTTGGCATTGAAGCATTCCTTCCCGGATCACAGATTGACGTTAAGCCCATCCGGGATTACGATGTCTATGTCGGAAAAACTATGGAATTCAAGGTTGTAAAGATCAACAAGGAATTCAAGAATGTTGTGGTTTCTCACAAGGCCCTGATTGAGGCTGAACTGGAAATTCAAAAACAAGAAATAATTTCCAAACTTGAAAAAGGACAGGTACTTGAAGGTACCGTCAAGAATATTACTTCCTATGGTGTATTTATCGATCTGGGCGGTGTTGATGGACTAATTCACATAACCGACCTTTCATGGGGCAGAGTTAATCATCCGGAAGAAGTTGTTGAGCTCGATGAGAAGATCAATGTTGTTATTCTTGATTTTGATGACAATAAGAAGCGTATTGCCCTGGGTAAAAAGCAGTTAACTCCTCATCCGTGGGATTCTCTTGATGAGAAACTGAAGGTTGGAGATAAGGTTAAGGGTAAGGTTGTTGTGATGGCAGATTATGGTGCCTTTGTTGAAATTGCACCTGGAGTTGAAGGTTTGATACATGTTTCTGAAATGTCCTGGTCACAACACTTGCGTAGTGCTCAGGAATTCCTCAAAGTTGGTGACGAAGTGGAGGCACAAGTTCTGACGATGGATCGGGAGGATCGCAAAATGTCTCTCGGAATGAAGCAATTACGCGAGGATCCTTGGTCTACTATTGACGATAGATATAAGCTCAACACCAAGCATTCTGCTAAGGTTCGTAATTTTACCGGATTCGGTATTTTTGTTGAGATAGAAGAGGGAGTTGATGGTCTTATTCATATTTCTGATCTTTCGTGGACCAAGAAAATCAAACATCCTGCCGAATTCTGTTCCATCAATGATCAAATAGATGTGGTTGTACTTGAAATTGATAAGGAAAACCGTCGTTTGAGCCTTGGTCATAAGCAATTAGAGGAAAATCCCTGGGATGTTTTCGAAACCTTATTCAAAGAAGGTTCTGTACACGAAGGTACGATAGTTAGTATTTTTGACCGTGGTGCTGTTATCACCCTGCCTTATGGAGTGGAAGGTTTTGCAACCCCACGTCATCTTGTTAAGGAAGATAATAGTCAGGCAAAGGTTGATGAAAAGTTGGAATTCAAAGTTATTGAGTTCAATAAATCTGCTAAGCGTATTATTTTATCGCACAGCCGTATTTTTGAAGATGAAAAAAGAGCTGAAGTTGCAGTTGAGCGTAAAGCTAAATCTTCAGGTGCTTCAAAGGGCATGAAAAAGGTTAAGCAGAGTCTTGAGGCTACAACTCTTGGTGATATAACTGATCTGGCTGCTTTAAAATCTAAGATGGAGATGGCTGAAAAGATTGATTCACAATCTTTGAAAGCAAAACCAACTCCTAAAGCCAAAAAGATTGAAGAGCCTGTGAAAGAAGAAAAGGCTGTAGCTGAAGAAGTGGTTGAAAAGCCTGCGAAAAAAGAAAAGGCTGTAGCTGAAGAAGTGGTTGAAAAGCCTGTTAAGGTAAAAAAAGCTGTTTCAAAGAAGGCCGCTCCTAAGAAGGTTGTGAAGGAAGTTAAGGAAGTTGCAGAGGAAACCAAAAAGCCTGTTGATAAGGTCAAAGAAGTAGAAGAAAAAGCGGAGAAGAAGGCTGAAGTGAAGGAGGAGAAAGCTGAGAAGTCTGAGCCTGCTAAGAAAAAGGCCACTAAGGCTCCGGCAAAAAAAGCCCCTGCTAAAAAGCCTGCTGCTAAAAAGACCAAAACAGGCGAAGCTAAGGATGATAAGAAGGATGCATAATGACTTTTTCCCTGACCATACTGGGAAGTAGTTCAGCATTACCTACATCAAATAGAGCTGTTACCGCTCATGTGCTTAATGTGCATGAGCGGTTCTTTTTAATAGATTGTGGCGAAGGAACCCAGATGCAAATTCGAAAATATCGCATCCGCTTC
>JAUVKA010000059.1 GCA_030592205.1 Bacteroidota bacterium
AATCAGTCTAACAATCATGGATTGATTCTCTCTTATGATATAATACAAATAATAACCCGGAGGAAGATCATTTCCTGTAAAATCAAAATAGTTTTCACCTGTGGCTCCCATAATCCGTTCACGGTAAAGCTGTCGGCCTAACATACTATATACCAATAACTCAGCCTCAGCAGGAGCAGTTTCACGAAACCCCAGGCGAGTAGTCGATATAAAGGGATTAGGATAGGCATGGATAAGAGCAAAATCCTTACTGTTAATTGATCCTATTGCTGTAGCAGCATCGATAGTCATAACTATTGAAGTGCTGTCTTCGTAGACAGCTAAAGAAACTGGAAAACCAAACAATCGAATAAATGGCGTAACAGAAATTTTCAAATGATAGGTTCCGGCTTCAACAGGAGTTCCATTCAGAGAAACACAATAAACCTCATTTGGGAAAAACTCAACTGTTTCAGAACTGAATTCAATCCCCTCTGGAAGATTTTCAATACTTTCAAGCCTTATCTTATATAGGTTTATATTGACTTGTCCAACACTCCCTGATTCAGGAGAAAGAATAGTTATGTTTTGATCGTATACATTTCCAACAATCCCGGAAGCAAGCACCTCGGGGCACATCTGACCTGGTTCATCAATATCCACACAGCTAACAGTATCAGGCTCACATTGAGAATAGATCATCTGTGGAAGCCCCACCATCATCAAGATGCAGATCAGAAAAGTGATAATAATAAGTTTGATTTGACCTTTTTTCATTTTTCAAAATTACTAATTGTTTGTCATAAATTTAAAAAGCTATTTGCAATCACTCTTCCTATTAAGATAACAGCAAGTTCTTATCCAAATCAAGGCACTAATGATTGTTATGAATCAATGTACTGTAGTCATCAAAAATTGTTATACCTTGAATTTATCTTATCTTCATATATTGTTTCTATAATTTAAATTTGTCAGGCAATAACTCATGAGACAACTGATTGTATTGATTTTCTGCTTGTTAACACATGCAACTCTGGCCTTCCCTCAGAATACCGGCCATGTTGAAGGCTATGTTACTGATGCGAAAACCGGTGACCCCCTCCCAGGCGCACATGTTTTTATTAGAGATGGGAAAGGCACACTGGCAGATGAAAATGGTAAATACAAGCTAGTCCTGGAAACAGGAGAACATATCCTTCACACACAATTCATTGGCTATCTTCCGTCCATCCGTGATATCAACATAACTCAAAATGGAACAACTACTCTGAACATTGAGTTGACTGCGACAATTGAGATTCTGGAAGAGGTTGTTGTGACAGCAGAGAAAACTGAACAAAAAATTACAGATGTTAATGTATCTATGGCTATCCTAAAGCCTAAACAATTTGAACGGACCAGCCCCACTTCTCTCGAAGGAGCTCTGGTTCAGATTCCGGGAGTTGAGATACTGGATGGCCAACCAAGTATTCGGGGAGGTAGTGGATTTAGTTATGGTGCCGGGAGCAGGGTTCTTGTACTTGTTGATGATTTACCCTTATTGTCAGGTGATGCAGGACATGTGCAATGGAATTTTCTCCCTCTTGAAAACCTTTCCCAGGTTGAAATTATTAAGGGGGCTTCTTCCGTCCTTTACGGATCATCTGCACTGAATGGAGTTATCAACCTTAGATACAAAGATCCGGGAGATAAGCCGGTAACATCACTTCGGATGTTCTCAGGTGCCTACCTTGCTCCAGATCGCAAAGAATTAATCTGGTGGGATTCTCCGCGTTGGTTTGCCGGTAACTCTGTTTCTCATGCCAGGAAAATCGGGAACCTTGATCTGACTACCGGCGCTTATCTATTTCAGGATAAAGGGTATCGGGACAATGAGTTTAATAAGCAGGCCCGTGTAAATATAAATCTTAAGTACAGGTCAAAAACTGTGAGCGGCTTGTCCTATGGTTTGAGTACAAGTGGAATGCTTGTAAACCAGGGGGATTTTTTCCTCTGGGAGAATGCTGATTCCGGGGCCTACCGCCAAAATCCAACGGGAACTTCTTTTTCGAATGGCCATAGGATATACGTAGATCCATCAATACGTTATTTCACATCAAAAGGGAACAAACACAGTATTAATTCCCGCTATTACAGAAGTGTTAACCAAATGCCAGAAAATGAGGATAAAAACAGCCGGTTTTATCTTGTTCTGGGGGAATATCGATATCAGCATAGATTTTCCGATAATATTAAATTGATTTTAGGCTCATCCTTTAATTATTCAAAAGTCCATTCTAAGCTCTTTGGTCAGCATACCAAAAATGAAGCTGCAGTTTTCACCCAGCTAAGTGCTAAGATTTTTTCACGATTAAAATACAATCTTGGATTCAGATGGGAAACTTACCGGCTCAATGAAATTCAGGAGCACTCACATCCGGTTTTCAGAACAGGACTCAATTACCAATTGTTCCCTCATACTTTCCTCAGATTATCAGCCGGACAGGGTTATCGTTTTCCCTCAATAGCCGAAAAATTCACTGCAACACAGATCGGAGCCTTAAATATTTTCCCAAATCCCGATCTGTTATCCGAAACTGCCATAAGTGCGGATGTGGGACTTATACAAGGATACCAGCTGGGTACCTGGACAGGGTTTATTGACCTTTCCCTTTTCCGTAGTGAATATATAAATATGATAGAATTTACTTTCGGGGTTTATATGCCTGAAGGAGTTACTATTCCTACTCTGGATAATGTTGGATTCAAGGCGCTTAACGTCGGACAGGCACAAATAACCGGACTGGAAGTCATTCTGAATACTGAAAAAAGAATAGGACAATTCAACACAAGTTTCCAGGCTGGTTATACTTTTATCAACCCAATTGATCTAAGCATAGAAAAGGACAGCACGACCGGTAACATACTTAAATATCGCCACCGTCATTCGGCCAAGGGTGATATAAACCTATCATGGAGAAAATGGTCCACTGGAGCCACAGTGATTTACAACAGTTTTATGGAGCAGGTAGACTCTGTTTTCATTGATAGATTCTTTGGAAATATGATCCTGCCGGGCTATCCGAAATACCGCGAGGAAAATCAGAAAGGATACACAACTGTTGATCTTCGTTTATCGTATGATATTTTTAGAAAAACCAATATATCTATCATTTGTAAAAACCTATTCAATGTCGAGTACATGGGGCGCCCGGGAGATTTACAAGCCCATCGCAGTGTGACTCTGCAATTCCTTCTGAATCTGTAGAATAACTCTTACCTGTTTTTTATTATCCTGCCCTTGATAGATTTTTGCTCCCTTATAATAGCATACATATAATACCCGGGAAGAAGATCTTCACCCTTGAAATTAAAATAGTTGGCACCTTTATTAGCCATAATTACCTCATTATAAATTTGCCGCCCCAGCATGCTGAAAACAATCAATTCTGCTTCTCCCTGCAATGGTGCCATAAATCCGATCCGCGTTGATATCTTAAACGGATTTGGATAAGCCTGAATAAGTGAAAAATCAATATCACCGATTGGCCTAATAGATAGTGCCGACTCAATCGTCAAAGATATGGTACTATCGACTTGAGCAACCAGAGCGACATAAGTGTCAGCAAACAGGATATATGGAGTTACATAGATCTTGAAAAAGAAAGTACCTGATTCTGTAGGTGTCCCGGTAAGTGAAACACAATATCCCTGATTAGGGAAAAACTCCACTGTTTCAGCATTAAACTCAAGCCCATTGGGGATATTTTCAATACTATCAAGAACTATTTTCGCCAGTCCGATCTTTACCTCTCCAACAATAGCTGTATCGGGGGCAATTATGGTAATATACTCTTCGTATAGTACACCAACAGTACCAATTGCAAGCACTTCAGGACAGATTTGACCAGGATCACCAACATCTATACAATTAACCAAATCCGGCTCACACTGAGAATAGCTTGCTAATGTATGCCAAAAAATCAGTATAGAAAATATCAGCCCACGCATTAAAAAACTACTAAATCTTTTCGTTTTCATATTTCAAATGTACGAACTGTCAGGCTGATATTGATAATCAAACCAAAAAAAAGGCCGGTACGAATACCAGCCCATATATTATAAACAGTTCCAATTCTTACCTCACAAAGGAGAAGTTAAGTCCAACAGAAACCACCCATGTAGTTTTCTCATAGGTTTCAGTAACCGGTATGGATTGTGATCCAAGAGCATATGGATATCCTCTGAAACCATCCTCATACAGTGTATATGAAGCTCCAAGGTCTAAGTCCAGCACAGGCAATATCCTGATACCGAATCCACCCCCAAAGGTGTTAGTATTTAGACTAAATCTTTGATCACTCTGGTATAGATCATTTACTCCTGTTTGTGTCATCAGCCAGCCGGCGCTAAGACTAATTTTTTCAGTAAGACCATATTGCAGTCCAAGAGCATATTCGAAGGAATTATTATCTATCATTTTAACTTCTCTGTCGATACTGCCATCATAATCATTGTTTTTGTCGAAATAATAATGTAATCCTGTAGAGATCAATAACTTATCAACAGGACTAAATGTTGCTCCAACTTGCAAAAGGGCTGGCATATCAGCTACAACAGCAGCATCATGAACAAACAACCCTCCTGCATCTTTACCATCAAGCACTGTGGTTACCAGCTCCAGTTTTGTTTTCATTTCATACTTGATTGCCACATTAAGTTTGTCATTGGGAGCAATATTTAAACTCACAATAGGAGTAATACCATTTCCTGCTCTTTCAACATCTGCTTTAAGGTCTGTTTGTTCATCAAGAACGCTTGCAGTACCAAGCAGGGATAGAACATTTGGATCATCGGGACCTACATATGGGGTTAATGCTCCACCTATGAATCTCAGGTAGTCGCCAGGAGATTGGACACCACCATATGCCAGAGGAGAATCAATGGTTACATTATTAACATATCCCTTGTAAGTGTTTTTTGCACTTACAAAACGAGCTCCTATAGCCATTGAAATCTTGTCGCTAATTTCATATGAAATATTTCCCTGGTAGCCAAAATAGATTGAACTTCCTTCGAAAAATATGTCTGCATTGTAGCCGGTAACATTTTTAAATCCAAAATCTGTACCAAGTGCAGCCTGGATTCCCATATCCAAAGGAGTAAGCTGACCTACTAACATGGGAACCAGATCGGAAACCATCATTTCAAATGAAGGTAAACCGTCCTCATACACCGCACTACCACCTCCGCCAACAGGATTGAATCCGAATGAAAAAGCCAATTTGCCGGTTTTGTATACCGCATAAAAACTTGGAAATACCGGGGCGTTAACAGTACCTATATAGTCAAAGTTAGGATCAGTGAGATACTTGTAATTATTGCCAATTGTATAAGTCTGTCCAATTGTTTGATTATTAAGCGAAAGATAAAAACCATCTTCCAATCTGTTCAAACCTGCCGGATTGTAATAGACGGCATCAATTCCGATAGTAGCATCCCGACAAAGCATCCTTGTAAATCGGGCACTCTGGTTTGTTTTTGTCACCAGTCCACCTGCGAACAGACTTGTGATTGTTGAAAGACCAATGATAAAAAGTAGAATCTTTTTCATGTTTTAAGGGTTTATGATTTAGCCAAATATATAGATATATGCATAAACAACAAAATTATAGAACTTTTCTGAATCAGGGCTATAATAGATATGGGTACTAATCTCACGCTTAGCCTAAGTGTACCGATCACAACAGATCAGATAGTAGTGGCCTTATTTATCCAGGAATCCTCTGTTTCGCATCAAGGCAGTAATGTCTGGCTCCCTCCCCCTGAATTTCACAAACATCTCCATAGGATCGGCCATTCCATTCTTTGCCAAAATATTGTCTCTGTACGACCTGGCCGTTTCCTGATCAAACAGTGAAGTTTCCTTAAAAGCCTCAAATGCATCATGGGATTACTGTTAAATTTGGCTCCTATTTAATCAGGGTATTGCCTTTTCTGTAGAACATAATTAAAATACAACATCTTCTCCTCTGCAAAATTATTGAAAGTTCTGGATCCCTTCACTGCAGCAAAGTTCAATGCGGTTTTATGCAAAAACCAAGGCGCTAATTTCCTGACTAACAACCTTCTTCTACCATCATCCTTTTCCAAAGCTTCAACAACCTTGTGGGTAATAAACTCTTCAACCATTTGGATTAAGCCGGAATCAGTAAAGGATTTCCGCAAATGCAGCATTCTGTAATCATGACGAAAATCGGTAATTAGAAAATAACCACCGGGACGAAGAACTCTTTTTACTTCACTCAGGAATTTATGCATATTAGCATAACGATGAGAAGACTCAACATTTATCACAATATCTTGTGAATTATCTTCGAAAGGAAGATTTTCAGCATTTGCCTGAGTAAAAGTCATCCCGGGAAGATTGTAATGCTTGTTACAAAAGGAAACAGCCTCAGGATTCAGGTCAACTCCAACCGCTGATCGGGGAGAAAACGATTCCATGAGGTAGGCTAATCCACCGCCTCTTCCGCTTCCAACTTCAATAATATCTTTTCCATTTAAATCAGCTTTACATGCAATCTGGTGATAAAGCTGAATGGGGTAACGATTGCCCTCATGCTTAGAACTGAGAATAATTCTTAAATCCGAAGAGGTGTAACCATAATTCATGAATTGTACTTCCGCATTTCTATCAAGCTTACTTACCAGGCTATACCACAGCTTAAACAAATACTCTCGTAAATTATTCCTTTTCTCCATACTAAAGAATGCTAATTAACTGAAAAATAAAGGGATAAAAGTAGCAATATATATTCACTTGACAATACAATATCTTATTTGCAAAATGACAGCAAATATCGCAAACCATCGGGCCTGGCCAAGGGGGCTAGAACTCTGGATGCTAAAACTTTATTTAAACCTACAGTAATTTCGCAATAACAATAAGGACAATGACCAATGCCAGTACGACCAAGATAGCTACAGTATTGCCTTGCGATTGTTTTTTTCTTTTGTTCCCCATTTTATTTCAATCTAAAATGAAAACCCTTAAATTGTTCTCGATTTTGTGCGATTGAGACTTAGCAATATACTATTTATTTATTACCAAATTCAAATCAAGTGAAACTCAACAAGAAATCTGCTCTACTACTGATTTTGTGCATCTTCTTCACACTGCTTTCTAATGGACAGGGAGAAGGTTCAAAATATCTCCTGGTAAAAGTCAGCATTAAAAACCAGGAGCAACACCTATTATTGCAATCCCTGAAGCCGGATTTTGCCAGTGCCAGGATCGACAGTTTTGCAGAAATCATTATTGACGAGAAAGGGTTATTGGAACTTCAGAATCATGGCTTTGAAGCTCAAATCCTGCAGGAGCTCTCACCACAGCCCATTGATCAGGAGTACCACCGCTACCAACAAGTTCTTGATCTACTGGATAATTACCACAAAACATATCCAGAAATCACCTTCCTTGATACAATTGGCCTGGGCCAACGCCTGGGCTTATATATTCCTGCGATTAAAATTTCGGATAATGCTGACAAAGAGGAAGATGAGCCGGCTATTTTATACGATGGCCTGCATCATGCCAATGAACCTGTTTCGATGGAAAGCACGCTGGCACTTCTCGAATATCTACTGAGTAATTATGGTTCAGATCCACAAGTTACCTCCTGGGTCAACAATACTGAAATATGGATTGTACCTATGCTCAATCCAGAGGGTTGGTACTACCTTGTAGAGAACGAACTGGGTAATCCCTGGTGGCGCAAAAACCTTAGGGACAATAATGGAAACGGGGTGATAAACCCGGATGTTGATGGAGTGGATATTAACCGTAATTATAATTTTAACTGGAGTATCGGCGGCAGTGGAAATCCTGGTAGTTGGACATACAGAGGGCCGGAGGTATTCTCAGAAAGTGAAGCCAGAGCCAAGCGGGATCTGGCACTTGACCAGAAATTTGTTATGTCCTTCAGCTATCATTCCTATGGAGAAATTGTGATATACTCATGGCAGGAATCACCACGAGCCCCTGACCAGGACTTGATCCTGGAAATCGCCGACAGTATTGCCAGTCGAATTCCTAAGTTTGCGGGGGGAGGAAGCTATAATCCAAGGGTTTCCAATTGCCAGACTGGATTTAGTCGCTGCTGGATGTATGGGGAAGCAGGTACTTTAGAATTTACCATTGAAACTGCTTCCTCTTTTATGCCTGCGGGAGTAGATGGGCTGTCAATAGCTCAGGATAACATTCCGGGAGCACTTTATATCCTGGATAGGGTCAATGGCCCGGGCATTAGTGGGCACATTCTGGATAAATTAAGCGGTCAACCATTAGAAGCTGATTATAAAGTACTTGAAATATATGACGAGATACTTAATATCAGAAGGAGCGACAGCCTCTATGGAAGATATGATCGCCTGCTTCAGCCTGGTGAATACACCCTTCAGATTAGCAAAGAAGGTTATAAAACAGAAAACATTACTAATATCCGGGTTGAGGATGGAGATATGACTAAAATCGATGTTTTCCTGATTCCAGTAGTCTCAGGAATAGAAGATTTACAAGCCTTACCGTACGATGGAGCAATCAGGCTCAGCCAGAATTATCCTAATCCATTTCTGTCTTCAACCTCTATAAAATACTTCACCACAGAAGCTGATAATATCCGTATTGATGTGATCGACCTTTTAGGAAGAACAGTTGCAACCCTGGTTGATGATTGGCATATGCCCGGAGAATTTGTAGCAAGTTGGGATGGAACCAATGCTTATGGAAAAAAGCAAGCTGCAGGATTTTACATATACAGACTTATATCTTCAGACAAGATCCTGACACGAAATTTAACTATTTATAGATAATCCCTAACTCCCTAACTCCCCAATTCCCTAATGAGTTTACTTGCTTATCTGTTTTTTTTATTACTTTTGACCCTGACATGAAAAACTCAGAAATGAAAAAGACCTACAAAGCATATTGGTGGTGGCTGAAATTATTGACGAATAACTCGTGAAACCTCAAGCCAATAGAATAAAATCAAAAAAGGCTCATCGATCACGGTGGGCCTTTTTTTATGCAATAAATTAAAGGATTATCATGTATAGCATCAGAACACATAGTAAAACAACACTGGCCGACACCATAACTCCGGTTAGTCTGTATTTGAAAATCAGAGATCTGTATCCCCAGTCGATCCTCCTGGAAAGCAGTGATTATCACGGTGGAAGAGATAATTATTCTTTCATTTGCATGGAAGCTCTGGCATCCGTAGAAGTAAAAAATCATCAGGTCACTTACCAGTTCCCGGATGAGAGGATCGAATTTCGAAATAATGAAAATGTAGTTGGAGCTCTAAAAGATTTCTT
This sequence comes from Bacteroidota bacterium, assembly GCA_030592205.1. Lineage (GTDB taxonomy): Bacteria > Bacteroidota > Bacteroidia > Bacteroidales > UBA12481 > JAUVKA01. The sequence goes on from JAUVKA010000059.1 coordinate 9,337, forward strand.
TGCTGCTTTTAAATCCACTGCAAAGGATTCCCGCGATGAATTGAACGGCTTTTTTGGATACATCTCATACGAAGCCATCAATTATTTTGAAGACATAAAACTCCGGGATAAAAATACAGACGATCAGAATACAATACCTGATATCAGATATAGTCTATACAGGTATATTATTGCAATTAATCATTTTCGAAATAGTATTGAAATTCTGGAAAACCGATTGGATGACGGGGAAAACAACATCTCGCATATCCTCGAACTAGTGAATAACCGAAACTATCCTGTATTTCCATTTGAGGCCGATGGACCTGAACAGTCAAATCTCAATGATGACGAATACAAAGCATTAGTTTCAGAAGGTAAAAAGCATTGTCATCTTGGAAATGTTTACCAAATAGTCCTGTCGCGAAGATTCTCCCAGTCGTTCAAAGGTGACGAGTTTAATGTATATAGGGCTTTAAGATCAATCAACCCCTCCCCTTACCTGTTCTATTTTGATTTTGGCAGCTTCAAGATCTTCGGATCTTCTCCTGAGAGTCAATTGATTGTCAGAGGCAAGCAGGCACAAATCTGCCCAATTGCCGGCACTTTCAAGAGAACGGGGGATGATCAGAAAGATCAGGATTTGGCTGAACTCTTAGGTAAAGATGAAAAAGAAAATGCAGAACATGTTATGTTGGTCGACCTGGCAAGAAATGATCTGAGCCGGAATGCAAACAATGTAAGAGTAGAGACATATAAAGAGATTCAGTTCTTTTCTCATGTGCTCCATATGGTATCCACGGTTACCGGTGATTTGCCCGAAAATCACGATCTGTTCAGGTTAGTGGCAGATACTTTTCCTGCCGGAACTTTATCAGGAGCCCCCAAGATTAAAGCCATGCAGCTAATCGATAAGCTTGAACCCACTTCCCGCGGCTATTACGGGGGTTGTATCGGGCAAATCGGCCTGGATGGAAGTTTTAATCATGCTATCAGCATAAGGACATTTTTATCAAAGAACAACACTCTAATCTATCAGGCTGGTGCAGGTATTGTGGCAAATTCTAACGAGGAAAGTGAACTACAGGAAGTAAATAATAAACTGGCTGCCCTGAATAAGGCAATTGAATTGGCCGGAAAAATCAATAAGTAAAACGATGCAAATCCTAATATTAGATAATTACGATTCCTTCACCTACAATTTAGTCCATTACATAAATGAACTTGTAGATGCACCTGTAGATGTTGTCAGGAATGATAAAATTTCTATTGAAGATATCGATAAATACAGTCATATCCTCCTATCGCCCGGACCAGGAATTCCTGATGAGGCAGGAGTTCTGAAGGAAGTCATACAGAAGTACGCACCAACAAAAAGCATTCTTGGTGTTTGTTTGGGAATGCAGGCAATTGGGGAAGTTTTTGGAGGACAACTAATAAATCTCGATAAAGTATTCCATGGTCTTGCAATGCCTGCCAACATTGTCCGCAAAGATGAAATTATTTTCCAGGGTATTCCGGACAAGATAATGGTGGGCCGATATCATTCCTGGGTTATACAGGCGGAAGAGCTCCCCGATTGCCTCGAAATCACCGCAATTGATGATGAAGGACTTATTATGGCTTTAAGACACAAAGAGCTTAATGTCCTTGGAGTGCAATTCCACCCTGAATCAATTCTAACAGAATACGGAATGAAAATGCTTGAAAACTGGCTATATCCTCCTACATCAAGAGGAATGTCAATTTCAAAAAGATCTTAATAATGAAAGAAATACTAAATCACTTATTCGATTACAAAACGCTCTCACAATCAGAGGCTCAGGAGGTGTTGAAAAAAATAGCTTCAGGTAAATATAATGATACTCAGATTGCAGTTTTTCTAGCTGTTTTTCAAATGAGGGCTATTACCCTTGAAGAATTGATTGGGTTCAGACAAGCACTGAAAGACCTGGCTATTAAGGTAAACTTATCAGATTTTGAGACCATAGATTTATGTGGAACAGGTGGAGATGGAAAAAACACCTTTAATATATCTACTCTTACCTCATTTGTAGTTGCAGGAACAGGTGCTAAAGTTGCCAAACATGGTAACTATGGAGTTTCCTCAACCTGTGGATCCTCAAATGTTCTTGAGCATTTTGGGTATAAGTTTTCAAATAATGAGGGACAACTAAAAAAAGAACTGGAACAGGCGGGAATTTGTTTTCTTCATGCTCCACTGTTCAATCCGGCAATGAAACTGGTAGCCCCGGTAAGGAAACAATTAGGACTCAAAACCTTCTTTAATATTCTGGGGCCTATGATAAATCCATCATCCCCTCAAAATCAACTTGTTGGGGTTTATAATCTCGAATTAGCCAGAATGTATGGATATGTATATCAGACTACCAATACGTCCTACACCATCCTCCATAACCTTGATGGCTATGATGAAATATCCTTGACAGCCCCCTTTAAAATGATTTCGCGAAACAGGGAAGAAATTCTTGATGCCAGAGACCTGGGATTACAAAATCTTCTTCCTGAAGATATTAAGGGTGGGAAAGATGTTCATGAATCTAGTGAGATTTTCCAGTCTATTCTTAGAGGGAATGGATCTGAGGCTCAGGAAAATGTTGTGTGCGCTAATGCTGCTGCTGCATTGAAGATTTTGCACCCGGATAAAAACCTGATTGATAGTGTGGAAACTGCCCGCGAATCACTTCGTTCAGGAAAGGCTCTTAATTGCTTTGTTAAACTCATCGACCTGAGTAAGTAAATGTTGGATATACTGAATAAAATAGCAGCCTGGAAAAAACTGGAGACCTCCGGAAGGAAGGGAAATATACCCCTGGAATTTCTGAAGGATCAAGCCGGATATCATGCTCCATGCTTTAGCTTATCGGATAAATTGCGATCTTCAGCAGGACCGCAAGTTATTGCTGAATTCAAAAGAAGAAGTCCCTCGAAAGGGATCATCAGGGCATCTGCTAATCCCGTAAATATATGTACCGGATATCAACTTGCCGGGGCTGCAGCTATATCAGTTCTTACGGATGAGAAATTCTTTGGGGCTCATCCGGAAGATTTCTTAAAAGTGCGTAAGGCAATCAATTTACCCATTTTGAGAAAGGATTTCATTCTTGAAGAATACCAGATCCATGAATCGAAGGCTATGGGGGCAGATATCATACTATTAATTGCGGCACTGCATAGCCCGGATGAAGTTTTTGGACTCTCCTCCCTGGCCAGAGAACTGGGTATGGATGTATTACTCGAATTACATACCGAAGAAGAATTTTATTGTTTGTGCGAACCTATCAGTCTTCTGGGGGTTAATAACAGAAATCTGAAAGACTTTAAAGTTGATCTGGCCCATTCAATAAACCTGGCCAGACAATTACCTGAAGGAATCCCAACTATTGCTGAAAGTGGTTTATCTGATCCGGCAAGAATTATTGAGCTTCATAAAGCCGGTTTCAAGGGCTTTCTGATTGGTGAAACTTTTATGAAATCAGAGGATCCGGGCATGAAGTGTAGGGAGTTGAT
>JAUVKA010000416.1 GCA_030592205.1 Bacteroidota bacterium
TCCTTCAGGATTCATCTGCTCAATCAATAGACCTGGATAGGGATATGCCAAAAGCCATACGATCAGCCAATTGAATATGGTTATAATACTGATAAACAGGAATATCAGTCAGAATACTGAGGTTCCAGGTTTCATGCAAAGAAAAGTTCACCTGGGGTGAGGCAAATAATTTCACAGAACCCGATGAGATCTCAGGTTCACTCCACAATTCGTTCTGCCGGTGAATCTCATTACGAACCTGGAAAATCAGAGTAATACTCACTGGCCAACCTGAAGTCCTGATCAAGTGCTTCGAAACAAAAGCTGCATTGACAAAGCTTGGGCCGTAATGGTATCCATCCTTACTGGTTCCATTGATATCCATGCGATTAAACACAAAATAACGCATCCCTGTGAACGAATTTTGTTTCATCAGGTAAGATTGGACAACCAGCCCAAAAGCTCCTGTAGAGGCCTGTAAATCAAACGGTAATCTAACATTATCAATGTACTGCAATTCCCTGCTAAAGGGGATTTTTAAACCCACTGATGCTGACCAGCCAATACCCTTTTCAATATTGTTAAAAATCTGGATTTTGGATGATATCAGAGCATTGGCAGGGCCAAATCCGCGTAAACTATATCCAGCCGGAATCTTATAATTCTTGGTTTTATTTACAAAATATCCTGCTTCCATCTCAATGGTAACTCCCTGTGCGAGGCCATATGCCAACAGTGTTCCTGCATAATTGTAATTCGCATTCTTCAGGATATCAACCGAAGACTCCTTACTTCCCTCAAAATACCGGTCTGAAAAACTACTGCGATAAAACCCGATACAACTTAATAAGCCTTTATCCAGTGTCCCCATGTTTTGGCTCCCGCCTACAGGATTACCAGAAGATGAAAAACACTGAGCCCCCAAAGGTATGGTTTTCAGCAAGATCAGGCAAATAGCCCAAACAACTCCAAACCTACAATACTGTAACCACAACATGCTTAGTTTCCTCTTTACCATTACTGCTTTTTACTGTGCAAGAGATTTGATTATCCCCTACGGTACAAGGGGTACCAACATAAGTTATTTCCTTTCCAGAGCCAAGAATATCTCCTTTGTCAACTGACCAGAAATAACTTAATTCATACCCGGTAGCTGTGGCTGTAATCCGGGTAGTATCCTCAATAAAAATAACATCCCTCCCAGCAATCAGAGAAATAAAATCTATTGGATCATTATTGTGATCATCTGGCGGCTCCTCTTTAGTGCAGGCAGAAAGTAAGAAAATGGACAAAAGGCTTGTAAAAAAATATCTCGATATCATAATGTAATAATTTACTTATCCTGAATACACCTGACTGACATCCCGTATGTTTTGGGAAAAGTATTGTACCTTCCGATTCGTGTGTCGTCAGCCCGCAGGCAGCGCCTCCAGGCATTGCCTCCAGATTCGGAAGAGGTCCAAAAATACTCATAACTACCTATGGCTGAAAACAGCCCCCCTGTCACTCTACGTCCGGCATACAGCGCATCATAGCCTGATGACCCGCCCGGAGCCATCTGTGTTCCCTGATTAGATCCTCTCCAGATATTATTAAGTGCGGCTGTTGCCGGATCCATACCCAGGGCAATTTCCAATTCCTGCACTTCCATATCAGAGGGAATATGCCATCCCTCAGGACAAATACCCCTTGAACTTTCAGTCTTTGAATATAACATCAGCTCATCCCACTGGTATAAAGCACCATAAGTTTCACATAAAGAAGGAGTATTTTGATAGCAGTATTTCTCTATTGTATCATTGTCTGACATATCGACACCTCCTTCAATCAAAACTCCAAGATTCAAATTCTCAGCCATCCAGCATTGCTCACCAATCATAATGGTTTTATAAGTGTTTTCATCTCTGGGATCAAGCAAAAATTGACCACAACTAAACGAATCGGACAATTTCTCCCCTCCCAACTCATACCATCCGTCGGTCATGTACACATTGACCTTGCTGCTTGTTGTATTCAGAATCATCAGTCCAACAGCTGGATTTTCTAATGCAAGGCGCTGTGAATCATTTAATAACTGCAAAACCGGTGGTGCTGAGCCAGCCTCAGAGGAATAAAAAGAGTATGGCACACTTAAAAACTCCATTCCTCCCATGAATTGAAAATCTGTACCGCCAGCAGGATCAAACTCTATTCGTACCCATAAACCACCTATAAGCCCCCATTCAATTGCAGCAAAATTCTGATCGCTGTCTCCAGTACCAATAGCGAGGTTAATGAGCCCGAAATCATTTGTCATAAGCTGGTGGATTTCCGTATAAACAGACTGCCCTTCAACTCCACCTTTTCGAATGGAGATCCTCATACTTATTGATTCATTCTGGATAATCTTCCCATCCGAATACCGAGCCACCGCTTGATAATTAATCTTCAGGGGTGCCTGGGCCAAAAGACCACCTAATAAAAAAAATGGCAATAAAATAACAAAGACTAATCGTCGCATTATCAGATAATTTTGGTTCACTCTTACCAAATTTAATAAATATAAAACAGATAAATATGATTTTGCTCTATTACTAATGTGAAATTTATCGCACTAACTATTTTGACGAATATGTGCTAAGGCGAATTAAGCAAAAATGCTGACAAGCTGTCAAATTTTTTCAATGGCATTATTCTTGCAATTCATGCTTCTACATATTTATATACTTAAATTTTATCCAGATCATGTCAACAGTAACCATCATTATTCTTTCCTTATCAGTTTTATTTCTTGGCGTTATCATCTACAATGCCTGGAAGATGAAAAATACACCAGAAGTAAAGAAAAGTGATAAAATACTCACCCTGAATAACAAGAACTTCAAATCACAAATCCGCTCAGGACTGGTATTAGTAGATTTCTGGGCGCCATGGTGCGGCCCTTGTAAGATGGTAGCCCCTATATTAAATAATGTGGCTGAAGAGATGGACGGCAAGGTAAAAATTGGTAAACTCA
>JAUVKA010000337.1 GCA_030592205.1 Bacteroidota bacterium
CAGTCGTGGGCAGTAATTGCAGGTTTGCCGGATAAGGATAAACTAATTACTGCAATGGACAGCGTAAAGACCCATCTTGATACTGAGTACGGTCCTAAAATATGTTCACCGGCTTACAGGGAGATCGATCCAAATATTGGACTGATTACCCGTTGCGTGTGGGGCAAGAAGGAGAATGGGGCCATTTTTAACCATCCGGCAGCCTGGTTAATTCAAGCGGAGTGCCTGCTGGGAAGGGGAAACAGAGCCTATTCTTATTATAGAAAGCTATTGCCAAACAGGGTAGACTCGGATATCTATGTGGCTGAACCATACGTTTATTCACAATATATTACCAGCAATGAACATAGTCAGCCCGGCCGAACCAGCCACTCATGGCAAACAGGAACGGCTGCCTGGATGTTCCGTATCAATTTCGATTACATCCTGGGAATCAGACCCCAATACGATGGGTTGGAAATCAATCCTGTTATCCCATCCGACTGGAAAGGCTTTAAAGCACAACGTATTTTCCGCGGAACCCCTTACGAAATTGAAGTTTTAAATCCTGAAGGAGTGGAGAGCGGAGTAAGAAAAATTATTGTAAACGGAGAAGTAATCGACGGAAATATTCTTCCATTAATTAGTAAGGAGACTTGTAAAGTTATTGTAACCTTAGGAAAATAGATTTCAGTTAATTCATAATTTATAATTTATAATTCACAATTGATATGCACCGACATTCAAAAAACCCAATACTAACGAGAGAAGACATACCTGATATCCATCCGCATTTAGTGGATGCTACTTCGGTTTTTAATCCCGGAGCGATTAAATTCAATAATAAATACCTTTTAATACTTCGTACTCAGGCAAGATCCAGAGAGACTTTTCTGGTGATGGCTGATAGTGATGATGGTGTGGATTTTAAGGTTCGCAATGAGCTTGTTCAAATTAACGGTCTGGAAAAGGTTAAGGATCGGGTTTTTCATATTTACGACGCTCGTCTGACATGCATCGGGGGCAAATATTATGTGATGTTTGCCATGGATATGGAAGGGGGTTGTCAAATGGGGGTCGCAGAGACGGTGGATTGTCAGGAATTTAATTTCCTGGGGATAGCCTCCAATGAAGATATTCGTAATGGTGTTCTTTTTCCAGAGATGATTAATGGGAAATATATGCGCCTTGACAGGCCGAATAAAGCTCGCCATTCTGATGGTCCTTCTTCCGGAACCACTATCTGGCTGTCAGAATCTGATGACCTGGTAAATTGGGAGCCCACAGCTCCATTAATCAGCGGACGATTTCATTATTGGGATGAATTTATAGGATCCGGGCCTCCTCCGGTGAAAACAAGAGAAGGCTGGCTCCATGTTTATCATGGTGTGGCCGGACACTTCGGCAGTTCAAATATTTATCAGGGTGGGGTGATGCTCATGGATTTAAATGATCCTTCAAAAGTGATTGGGCGTTGCCGTCATAATATCCTTGAACCCAGAGAGATATGGGAAATGGCGGGACAGGTTCCGAATGTTTGCTTTCCATCCGGATGGGTGGTGGAGGAATTTGATGATGAGGGATTTGCCAAAGCAGATAGTGAGGTAAAGATTTATTACGGGGCAGCTGATTCAGTTGTTGGATTGTATATTTCTACTATACGGGAATTATTAGAGGCTGCCAGGGAACCGGAAATTATTTAGCCAAATCTATTTAATGACAAATAATCACCTTCCGGGAGCCTGATCCCTTTTGGGTGACGTAGTACAGCCAATATATGCCGGTTGGCAATTTCCTGGTATTTATACTGATGGGGTCTGTTCCCGGGTTGATAGAAATATCTTTAACTCTCTGCCCGTGAATATTAATAATGTAAAGATTTGTAATAGGATCCCCGGGATTTCCACTTACCCATAACTCCTGATTAACAGGATTTGGGAACAAACTTATTTCTTCCTGCTGTTTCACCAATGGTTGGGTAGAAACTGTTTTCAGCTCTCTTATTCTTAGATCATCAATATAAAACAATGGAAAACCATCAGTAGGGTAGTTGGGTGAACTTTCTCCTGAGAACTCAATGTTTTCTATTTCAACCTGGCCCTTCGGGAATTTCCAGTTTTGTAAAAAGCCGGTATGACCGTTAAAGACAACACTGATGAAGCCCCTTTTTCCATTCAGACTGACTCTGATTGGATTCCATTGCCCGGGAATGTATTTAAAACTACTCATTACCTTATCATTGACTAATACATCGATCATTTTGTTGATCTTAAAATAAATTTCAAGTTTGATGCCGGTGATCTCAGTCAATCTTATGCAGGCTATCTGACCGGAGGAAACCAGCAAAGCGCATTCAACATATAGAATCTCACCGGAAAAATTATCGACCGGTAAAATAAGGTGTGAATTTCCTTGCAATTTCAGAGCGTTATTCCCTGAAAAATGCCTGAAATTTATTATAATCGCATCATCTGTTGCATTATACTCTTTGTTTTTTGTAATCCAGTAGGGGGATTCCAGTGACACACGCTGATTTACCTGGTAGTCTTCAAATCCGTCGAAGAATGGTAATTCAATAGGAGGGAAGGTGCGAAAGTTAAAAATCCCACTTGTGTAGCTTGTGTCAATCGAACGGGCAACAACTTGCCATTGATAACGTTGGTCGGGTGTAATCTCAACCAGGTATTGTGTTTCAAATAATCGACTGCTAACCAGCTCCATCTGTCCGGGGTTTCCAAAAAATAAGTCAAACCCCAGGTTTTGATCCGGATTTTCACATTCCCACTCCAACATCAGAGTATTTTCACTGAGGTATGTATCACGCATGGGTAATGGGTAAGAAGGACAGAATGAGGTATATGTTTCATCCAGATGAATAGTATCAATGCTCTCCTCAAACAAGGGGAAAAATTCCAGAAAAGATTCCCTGGAGCTCGGATTATTTATTAGATTTAGAAACTCCAGATTCTCATGGTAGCCCACTATAGTAAGTGGAATGAAATCACCTATTGCATTGTGAGATAGGTCGATATGTAAAAGTGATGGGTTTAAGTGGATGTCTTCTATATTAGTGATGAAGTTCTCCGACAAATCTAAGTAGGTGATGTGCTGATAACTTTTGGTCCAAAGAGAAGATATAGCATTTTTATGCAGATCCAGCCATTCGTTATTTGGTGCGAATTCAACCAGACGATCAATACTGCTAATATGGTTGCCCGAAAGATCGATATGAACCAATTCGGGCTGTAAATGGTTCACTTTAATTTGTACTATCTTATTGTTGGCTAAACTCAGGCGTACCAATTGATTGTACGACTTAAATAATTCAAGGCTGTTAAGATTATTATTATCCATCTGCAGGCTAACAATATGTTGTGTGTTTTCTGTAAACTTCATTTCTTCCAACATATTATTACTCAAATTCAAGAACCTGAGTTTGGATAAAAGTTCACCAGGTTCAAACTCAAGCAGTTTGTTGTCCTGCAGATATAATGCCTTCAAAGTAGATAGCCTATCAACAAATTCTGCATTTTGCAGATTGGTATTACTAAGATCCAGATATTCCAGGCGATTTAGTTTTACTATAGAATCCAAGACCGGGATTTCTGTATTTGTGATAGTAAGATCAAGTAGATCAGTGGTTACAGCCAGAAAATCAGTGTTTTGTATAGGAGCCTTATTTAGCTTGAGATAAACCAGATGGTTTAGCTTTGTTATTTCCTCAAAATTCCGGATTTCAGCGTTGTAAATATCCAGCACCTTAAGTTTCCTGTTGGCAGACAGTTTTTTTAAATCAAATTCTGTACTCTCATTATCTTCAATTATTAGTTCGAGTAACTCCCTGCAATATTCAATACCTGTTAGATCGTTTACCGGTTGATCTATTGAAATTTGCTTAAGTGAAATTAATTCATCAGCGGTAGGTATATGCAGTTCAGATTCTATTTCATCCAGGCCAATTCCCAGGTTCATTGCATTACGCAGGTTATCATCCGGAACATTTACTTCCCTGCCAGGCTTACTAATTTCCAGGGGGCCGTTCCACCGGGATTCACCATTGATATACCAGGCAGTAACCTTTATCATGTGTTTACCGTGTTCAAAAGCATCTACAGGGTAGCTGGTGCTTTCAGTTTCATCAAAGTGCTTGTCATCCTGGTAAATACGGTATTTGAAAGGAAGAATTTCCGCATAAGGATGGGGAGCCCAAACCAGGCTGTCTTTTTCTTGATCCTTGAATTGCATATTCACCGGTGGCAAAACCAGGGAATGTGGTCTTAGTTTTACCAGGGCTTCGGAAAGTAAAGGAGATCCGGTTCCAATAAGAGGGTAATAACCATCTGCCGAGCCGCCCCAGCCCAGGTTGAAATGAAAGAAACCATCTGAATCATAGCCATCGCACACAAAGGCATGTCCTGAGCCGGCTACAAACATAGGAGTAAACTCACTGATGTTTTTGTAAAAAGTTTCAATCCATGTGGATAGTGTAGTGAGTGAGCGGATCATTCGTAAACTCTCCAGATAAGCCATTTTCCCAAATGCAACCCAGGCATTATAAGTGGACGTAGAGGTGTTGGCAGGAGAATAATTAACCTTGGCGATTACTCCTAAATGATACAGGAATCGTGATATTTCCAGGTCAATACAAATTGGTTCATCTGCCATCTTATCCCAATTATAATTACCGAGTATCACAGTTTTATTAGGATATTGATTTGATTCAAACTCCTCTTCCAATACGAATTTGTTGAACCGACTGTAATACTTAATGATCTGTCCCATCGCCACAGGTACGCAGCCTACAGCAACATGATCACAATAACCGTCATAATCAGTAGGACAAGA
>JAUVKA010000111.1 GCA_030592205.1 Bacteroidota bacterium
AGGCCAGCTCCTTTCTCGCGGGCACGGAAATAAGAGATACGGAATTGAAGAATTCCTGCCTGCCTTCATCCTCAAAATCACTGAGAAAATCAACCTGATCATCAAGCTTATTTATTCTAATCTTTTTCTTTATTTCTTTAATAAATTTCTTATCAGCTCCGGTTGTACCCCCGGTAAGAATTAAACGAACATCCTCATTTCCGGGAATTTTCTTTAATCTGATAAAGGCTTCAACTAAAATATCAAGACCATTATCGTAACACAGTCGGGAAATAAAACCTATATTCCTGGGTCTTTCTTTCATTGGCCTGACAAAGTAATCCTCAGTTTCCACTCCCAGATATATGCTGTGGATTTTCTCCTCCGGAATATTCATTCTTTTCTGCATCAATCCTGAATAATACTTGCTCACACCAATGAACGCATCTACAGATTCAGCTTTTTCATGCATCAATTGCCACACCCTGTCCTGATGAGACTGATCCATCACATCTACCCAGCCATCCTCGTCCTGGAGGGAACAAATAATTGCCGAACCAAGCTTTTCTTTTAACCTGGGAGCTAATCCCAACAACAAAGCATTGGAAATATGTATTACATCTGGCTCACAATTACTTGCAATCCAATCAACCATTCTTTCAAGCTCTTCCTTCTGCTTTCCCTGCTCACCCAGAAGCATGCTGACAGTCATCTCATCCAAGCCCTTAGCATCAGTTGATCCGGCCATACTGGCAGCCAATTTCATCATCGGCTTTGAGTTATGAAGACGGGTAAGCCAGGCCGGAGCCTTTCTGAAAATCGGATAAAGCTGCTGAAGATAAGTACCAATGGCTCCATAGAAAACAGGCACTTCACTATTATCATCCCCATGGCCAAACAGAGGCAGATACATTGGGAGCTTAACAACCGGGTGCCCCATCTTTCGTAGTGCATCAACATATTTACTGTCTCTCAAACAGTTACCACAGTAAAAATTTCCTCCTGAACCAGGTATGATATGTAAAATCTTCATCTAAATAAAAATCTATCTATTAAACCTATTTTCCAAAACAATGGATATTACCATCCTCGCAGGAAATAATAATTCTATCATCAACAAAAGCCGGGGTGGAAGTTATAGCACTGCCAATTTCGTACGACCAGCTTAGTTCGCCCGTAGACAGAGAAAGAATCTGTATATCACCACGCATGTTGCATACAAGCACTTCTTTATCGGCAATTATGGGAGATGCATCTACACGTGACCCTGAGTTGTATTTCCATTTTAAATCCCCGTTTTTCTTGTTAAAACAATAAACAAATTTATCCCGACCGGCAGTTACAACCAGCCCGCCGGAGATAGCCGGAGAGGCAATAAAAGGTAACTGTACCTTATCATTACTATATTTCCAGACTACTGCTCCCTTATCAAGATCAACACAGGAAAATCCACCATCATAATCCCCAACATAAGCTTTACCATCTTCCAAAGCTACCGACCCGGCAACATAGGTTGCCACATCAACTTTTGAGTCAGCAATACCGGTTTCAATATTCACAACATGAAGAAAACCATCGCATCCGCCAAAAACGGCTCTGTCATCAGCACAGGAGGCCGCACCGTTAATAAAATTATCCGACTCATATTTCCATAAGCCCACCCCGCTTTCAGCATCTATGCAATGCAGGTAATAGTCATAACTTCCAACCAACAGATAAGTGGTGCTTCCAATTTCCCAGTAGTTTACAGAGCCGCTAATCTGATTTTCAGTTTCATATTGCCAGATCTCCTTGCCCGTTTTAAGGTTAAGTGCATAAAGCATTCCGTCCAGATCCCCATAGTAAACTTTACCGTCCAGAATCAATGCAGGAGCCTCAATGCTGCTTTCGGACTCATGTTTCCAGAGTAATTTCCCCTTCATATCCAGAGCAAGCATTACCCCATCAATAGTTCCGGCCACAATAATGCCCTTGCAAACAACCGGCGAAGACTTAAAACCATCGCTGGCCTCATATGTCCATAACAATTCAGGATTATCAGGAAAACTTCCTTTTGCCTCACCTTTCAAAGAGGGATCACCACGAAAAAGCGGCCAGCAATCCTGGGCTTCAACACCAAGTGTTGAGAGGACAATTAACAAAACTGCTAATATTCGAAATTTCTTCATTTTCTTAAGTTCACTATTTTTTAGATAAGGCTCCCGTAGGACAGGCCTCAGCCACTAACAGAGCTGTTTTTGTCAGTCCTTTTGACAGGCTCTCATTGAAAGGAACCCCAATTCGAACATCAAATCCCCTGCCAATAAAAGTCAGTCCGAATTCTTCTTTATGTTTCCTTGTCAGCCTTACACAGATTCCACACTTAATACACTTTGCAGGTTCATAGATAATAGCTTCATGCTGAATATGCTTTTCTGTTTCTACCCGGCTATCCGCAGAAAAACTCCTTTGATCAGCCTCGTAGTCATCCGACAAATCCCTCAGTGTACAACTATCTTTCTTCCTGCAATCACAATGCATGCATCGAGCTGCCTCCTGTTTAACTTCATCACTGCTCAATCCGGCCCCAAGCCCCTCAGCAGGCTCTACCCTAAGGTCAGCTGTGGCTTCTTTCAGAAATTCAATATGCTCTCTTTCGCTTAGTTTCCCAAAACGCGAATTAAATACCTTTGGCTCGCCAATTACCTTCTCTCCGGCAAGAAATTGATCAACTGAAAAGGCAACTTCCTTACCCTGTCCTACTGCCCTTACCGCTAATTTGGATGCTCTGATAGCACTTCCAACAGCAAACACCTTAGGATTTGACGATTGGTATCCTCGCTTACTCACCTCAAATCCCTTGAATACTCTCTTTACACCCCAATCAATATGCTCAGTTCCTGCTCCGATAGCTAAAACCACAGCATCAGACTCCTCCATTAATGCATCGAAGAGTTTTTTGTCGACCGAAACTCCACACTTGCAGTTTACACCGGTATTAATAATTCTATCAATCTCCTGATTCAATACTTCTTCAGGCAATTTATCCTTTAGCTCAGGCACCCTCAGATCCCCGCCGGCACGGGATTCCTTTTCATAAATGGTGACCTTATGACCCCTTATCCTCAAATAATAAGCCGCAGCCAAACCAGCCGGACCGGCACCAATTATAGCAATGCTTTTACCCGTATCCTTCTGGATAGCCGGCATATATGGCTCATCCTGTTTTAAATCTTCATCAGCTGAATTCCTTTTCAAAAGACAAATAGACACAGCCCCGTCGATACCTTTTCTCCTACAGGCAGACTCGCATGGAGCAGGGCAAATTCTGCCCAGGACGGCAGGCAGTGCAATATCATTCTTAACCACCTCCAGAGCCTCTGCAGTCTGGCCATTGGCCAAAAGACGGTTCATAAGGGGGATATCCATATGCGCCGGACAGCTGGTCACACAAGGGGCCTCACAATCACCAACATGCTCGCTCAGCAATAATTCTAAAGAGATTTTTCTCGCCTCCAAAACCTCTTCATCAGCAGTAATAAGCTCCATACCCTCATACACATGAGTGGAGCAGGATGGGAATAGCTTTCCGTTTGCTGCATCCTTAACCAGACATACCATACAGGAAGCAAAGTGATCAACATCCTCATTCTCACACATCACCGGGATATAAATACCGGCATTTGAGGCCGCCTGATATACTGTTAATCCGGCCGGGACGTCCAGAGTAGAATTATTTATTTTGATTTTCACCTTTTCCATTATCCTACCCGAATTGAATCAACCGGGCAAACTTGCCGACAGCTGTCGCATTTAATGCAAATATCAGTATTAATAACATGTTGCTCATGAGGAGTGAAGGGGATGGCATCTACCGGACATTTCTGAGCACAAAGAGTGCAGCCTATACATCTATCATCTACACTATATTTTATAAGAGCAGAGCATCTCCCCGTCGGACAAACACCATTCAAATGGGCCTCATACTCCTCCCGAAAATACCTCATTGTTGTCTGCACAGGATTTGGAGCAGTCTGTCCTAATCCACACAAGCTGCCCTTTTTCACCCAGGAAGAAAGCTTTTCCAGCTCTTCCAGATCACCCTTCTTCCCCTTTCCTTCGCATAAGCGATCAAGAATATCCAGCATCCGTTTGGTTCCAACCCGACAGAAAGTACATTTACCACAGGATTCATTTTGGGTGAAGGAAAGAAAGTAACGGGCGATATCCACCATGCAATCCCTTTCATCCAATACCACCAGTCCACCCGATCCCATCATGGCTCCTACCTCACCCAGGGATTCAAAATCCACAGGCGTATCAGCTAATGAAGCAGGGATACAGCCCCCGGAAGGGCCTCCGATTTGAACAGCTTTGAAAGTATGTCCTTCCGCTACACCCCCTCCTATTTCTTCTACGATCTCCCGGATAGTAATTCCCATGGGAACTTCGATCAGACCCCCACGGGCCACTTTCCCGGCCAGGGCAAATACTTTTGTCCCCCTGCTGGTTTCCGTACCTATAGCATTGAATCGATCAGCCCCATTTCTCAGAATGAAAGGTATCTGTGAAAAAGTTTCAGTGTTATTAACCAGAGTAGGTGCTCCCCACAAGCCTTTCTCAGCCGGGAAAGGCGGCCGTAATCTCGGAAACCCCCTGTTACCTTCAATCGAGGCAATTAGTGCCGTTTCCTCTCCACAAACAAAGGCCCCGGCTCCCTGATACATTCTTAGATCAATGGAAAATGAGCTGCCCAAAATATTGTTCCCGATATAGCCCTTTTCGCGACACACTTCCAGTGCCTGGCTTATCCTGGAAACAGCCAATGGGTATTCGGCCCGCATATAAAAATATCCAATATCAGCACCTATCGCATAAGCAGCTATCAAGATACCCTCAATTACACGGTAGGGATAAGATTCGAGTATCATCCTGTCCATAAAAGCTCCCGGATCACCCTCGTCTCCATTACAAATCAAATACTTAGGACTACCTGTTTGATTAGCCACCATCTCCCACTTTAAGCCAGTGGGGAATCCGGCTCCACCACGCCCGCGCATACCACTATCCTTGACCAGATCGATCACTTCCTGAGGATTCATCTCTTTCAGAACCCTTTTTAGAGCGAGAAAACCACCCTTATCGATATACTCTTCTATATCCAAAGGGTTAATCCCACCGCGGTGCTCTGTTGCAATCGGAACTTGTCGACCAAGAAAAGAGGAAACAGGTTTTTCACGTACATCCAGCGAATATTTTTCAATCCCTTCCCAATTGCGGTCGTCCAATATATTTTCGGCAATTTTCGTGACCCGCCTTGCCAACCGCGGCAATAAACCCTTAGGCTGAAAATGCCTCTCCACAATACTCCTTACATCATCAGGTATAACCTTGGCATATAAAATGCTTTCCTGATTGGTCTGAACAATTTCCACTAATGGAACCTGATGACACATACCAACACAGCCAACATGCTTCAGCTTAACCTGCAGATCATTCTTACTCACAACCTCCTCCACAACCTGCCTTATTTCATCACTGCCACTGGCAACACAACAAGAACCCAGACCTATACGAATCTCCCCTTCTATTTCTTTTCCGCTGCCAGTCCTGAAAAGCTTTTTCTTTTTTGATAATCGGTGTTTTTCAAAATCTTTAATGATCCCGGCTGTCTGGTCTGTTGAAACATGACCATAGGTTACATTATCAACCTGGACTACAGGGGCCAGGGTACAGCAGCCAAGACAAGCTACCTTTTCAATAGTATATTTCCTGTCCTTATCTGTATCCTCACCGTCATTTAAATCCAATTCCCTCCGAAAAGCATCGTGAACCAGACCTGAGCCCTTAACATGGCAGGCGGTACCAACACAAACTTTAATAATGTGTTCTCCTGCAGGTTGCATCCGGAACTGGGAATAGAAAGATGCAACACCGGTGATATTCTCAGGAGTAATCTCCGTAGCGGAACAAACTTCACGCAAAGCTTCCTCTGGAAGAAAATTATATCTATTCTGGATAGCCTGGAGAATAGGAATAACATCAGACTTGCTATTACCGGTCTGAGCCAATATATTTTTAATATCCTCTTTGAAGTCTGTACTCATTGCTCTCCCTCTAAGCTCCTATACAATATAGATATTTTGTACCCCTCAGGTAGATTTTACCCTCCGCAAAAGCTGGAGTAACAACCGATTTCTCACCCAGTGCCGGTTCACCAATTAATTTTAATTCCCTGCTAATTTCAAAAATATAAGTGGTTCCACTCATGTCCATAACATATATCTTTCCGTCAACAGCAATCGGTGAACCATAGAACCCTGAATTGCCTTCAAATTCCCACTGCATTTCTCCTGTTTTAGCATCAAAACAGGCAAAAACACCATAACTGGTTCCGAGAAAGATCAATCCCTCAACTGCTACCGGGCTGGATGCCTCGGATAAATATTCATCATACTCCCATACGATATCGGCTGATCCGGCACCTGGTTTTATTGCTACCATCCTGGCATATTCGTTGGAAGCATATACCAGACCTTCGGAAAATGCTACTGACGGTCCAACCTCACCCATCATACATTCAACAGACCATAATTCCTTCCCGCTTTCAAAGTCATGAGCAATAACAAGGGGATCTGCAGAAGTAATAATCTGATATTTCCCTCCAATCTCAGCCAGAACAGGGGAAGCCCAGGATATCTTATGATTTCTTGGCACATCCCATATCGGATTCCCGTTTTGTAGGTCTAATGCCAAAAGTCTGCCAGAGCGGTTAGTATCGTACTGAACAACCAGCCTCCCTTCCCAGCATAGAAGTGAAGAGGAATGGCCGTAATGATTATCCGGGACTCCCAGGTTTTTGGCCCATAAACGAGTACCCGACATATCAAGAGCCAGAATATCTCCGGTTCCGAAAATAGCATAAACCCGCTCACCATCCGTTGCGAGCGTAGGAGCAGCCAGTCCGGTATCCGGAGTTGTTTTTGGCGCTGATGCAGGTGATCCTTCTATGTCTTTTGCTTCATGTTCCCATAGCAGCTTCCCATCATTCCTGTCATAACAGTAAACCCATCTGCTCTGTGCATCTGCTCCCGATACAAATAAATGGTTTGCCCATATCACAGGTGAACTTTTCCCTGCCCTGGGAACCTCAGTTTTCCAAAGGATATTTTTCCCGCCGGCCCCATCCCAGTCGATGGGAATATTCTTATGGAATGAAATACCCTGACTAAGCGGGCCCCTAAATCCGTTGTGGTGTTTTTTTATCTCATTTAGATCTGGATAGTTAATATTACTTGTATTGGAAGCATCAATACTGGCTTTGGTTTCACTTGCCAGACCCTCAAGACTTGGATCATTAGCAACATCAACATTAGTATTTTGCTCAGCCACAGAAGAATCCACCTCCGCCAATCCAGTTGCCAGGCCCTGGTTATCAGATAAGCTTTCCGAACTAGTGATTTCAATCACCTCTATACTCTCATCTATTTTTGTTTGTCCATCTTCACTACTACCCGCAACATATTTTTCCAAATAATCGTTGCTCGCAAATGAGGCCAGCAAGGCCCCAATAACAAGCAATATCCCTATAGCCCCAATCCAGCGTTGGGAAAGAATACGGTCGATCATGCCTTTTTCTTCTTCTACTTCGGGTAATTCAATTTTCTTTTTCATGTCGTAGAGAATTTTTAAAACCAGAACAAAAAATATCGAGGCAAAAAGTAAAAGGAAACCGCCTGTCTTGACCTGCCATTGACTTGTAAAATAGGCTTTTCGGGCAAGAAGGTCCAGATTACGGATCTCCAGTTTGAGGGCATCATTATCCGGCTCATCACTGAGGCGCTCAACCAGTGCCACCAATGCCTGGCTGTCCAGTGGATCATACCTGCTAATATTCCAATAATTGAGTAACAATAAGACAGCTATGAAAATACTTATGCCCCCAACAACCAGCGCCAGTTGACTTAATAGTTCTATATTATTTTTCTTTTCCATTAGCAATCATTTTCACGATTCTACAGGGCAATAATCCATACATCGGCCACAACTTAAGCACTCTCCCTTGTTGGGCTCATAATCTTCCTTCTTTCTATAAACAAATTGCTTAAGCAGTTTGATGCCAAAAACCAGACCTATGAAGGCACCTAATATCCAGCTTCCTATGCGAAACTTATTCCTGATTAGAGATGCTTCTTCTACCAGTACATCCATCGACTTTCCTGATGCCAGGAAGGCCTGTATATCAAGATTATCTATATCGCTCTTGAGTTCAGGATGTGAGATCAGTAATTCTGCCAGGTAAACCTGAGAATTTCCTTTTGAAAGAAAAACATGTGATTGATGCCCAACCCATGCTCCTAACGCCATCCAGATAGGAATAAGCAATGTAAATATGAGAAAACGCTTAACATTTTTTGATACATCTTTCTTTTGAATGCTATGATCAGGAATATCAATAGCATCAAAGGGACATGAATTTTCGCATAACTTGCACGACACACATTCTGAAGGTGTTATAGTCAGATGCCAGCGACTGAAACTCGACATCCAATTTAGCAATACGCCATAAGGACAAAAAAAGCGACAATAGGGCCGTGCAACAAAAATGCCCACTAACAGGAATCCGATACCAAGCACGATCATGGTAAAGGGTGCATCCATGCGAAAAATCCCCACGAAAGGATCATAGCGGCAGATGATAAAGTCAGTACCCGTTGCTGCATAAAGAACAGCAAGGCCAAGGTAAAGGTATGGTATCATCCCCAGTCCCCGCTGAAGCGCTACAGGCAGTTTAATTGGCTTATGTACCACCAAATCCTGGATAGCACCCAAGGGGCAAGCCCCGGCACAGAACGTTCGTCCGGTATATAATGCAAATACTAAAGGCAGAATAAAAAACAATAAAGCCACCACTGACATTCCATAATTTGGATCGGCAAGTGTAAGAGTCACGTTTTGTATAGCCCCAATTGAACATATACAACCATTCCGATAAAAGCCAAAATAGATAAGAGAAAATACCGAAGTCCATAAAATACCTCTTCGGGATCTTTTCCTGAAGATAAAATAGCTTATCAAGAGGAGAACTGCAATCAGAATGAAAACATCAAAATATTCCATTGCAAAAGCCCTGGGTTCAGGAGTGGTAGGTGATGGCTGAACATATCCGCTTTCAAATTCCGGTTTCGGAAATCTATTCTGTGCAGTCAGCTCACCGGTAATAATAAGGCTAAGCAATAATAATATGATCCTGAGGTATTTATTTCTCACGACAGATAATTATTCTTGAGGATTGTATTGTCCTTTAATCATGTAGGGCTGATCTGCAGGAACCCTTGATATTGCATCACCCGGACAAACTCTGGCAATGGAACACTGGTTGCAATTCAGACAGAGATCATGCCTGATCTGCAAATGCAGAGAGCTGTTACCGAAAGAGTCACAGCCTTTTACACATTTGGCACAACCGATACAGAGATCCTCATCAATAACATATTCAAAATAAGGTTCTTCAATAAATTTCCTGGTGATAGCAGCAGTCGGACAGAGCTGGTTTTCGGCAGCCGTACTACGGGCATTAGAGCCTGGCTTCAGATATCCTCCACAGAGATCACAGTACCCGCAAACATCGTAGGCATGAATACATTTCACTGCCGAAGGAGTCATTACGCATTCGGTAGCACATCGTCCGCATTGTGTGCATTTGTAAGGATCAATCTGCCAAACATCTCCCTTGCCTGTGGCCTTAATTACCGAAAGACCACTGACACCCCCTACTGCAACAAGCAGAGTCAGGCGCATCCCGTTTTGGATGAACTCTCTTCGATTAAAATTACTTTTCTTTTTCATGTCACCCTTGTTTCTTAGCCTGAGGCAAACTGCATGATCCAAATTTGCTGCAATTTTTGCAGAACTTATTCTCTTCGCAAGTATTAGCATCTGACAAATCCCGATGACGCACCAGAAACCATACCAGTCCTGCCATAATAGCCAGTAAAGTCCATCTGCCTGTATTTCTTAGAAAACTTTTCCTGTCCATATTTACTTTTTCTCAAAAATCCTAATCACCTTGCGGTCAAAATCCAGAGCAAAAATCTCTCCTTTGCTATTAACTGCTATATCCGGTGCATGCCCTTCTTTATTAAATTTCTCCGGAGCAGCTACTACACCCACGAATTTCCCT
>JAUVKA010000064.1 GCA_030592205.1 Bacteroidota bacterium
ATAATAAGCCGCCTGCAATAAAAGATGGCGACCCGGAATTTTTTTTTCGATCTAATCTATAAACATTACTCATTCATTATATCCTCATAATGCTTATACATTTATTTAATGGTTTGAATACCCTTGTAGAAATTTTCAAGAGGATAATTTTCATTGGGAGAGTGGATTGCATCTGACTCCAAGCCAAAGCCCATAAGTATTGATTTGATGCCCAAGACCTTTTCAAAAGTTGAAATAATTGGGATACTACCTCCACTTCTAACAGGTACAGGCTTAATCCCAAAAGCTTCAGTATAAGCCTTATCAGCAGCAAGATAGGCTTTTGAATCAGTTGGAGAAACATAAGCCGGCCCACCATGTAATACCTGGCAATCAACAGTAACACTCTCAGGGGCAATGGATTCAAGATGCTTTTGAATCATAAGGGCAACCTTGTTATGATCCTGATCGGGGACAAGACGGGCACTAATCTTAG
Organism: Bacteroidota bacterium; assembly: GCA_030592205.1. GTDB lineage: Bacteria > Bacteroidota > Bacteroidia > Bacteroidales > UBA12481 > JAUVKA01. Next base: position 476 of record JAUVKA010000064.1, read on the forward strand.
CAAAAGCCTTGGAAGGAAGAACCGTTTTGGCTCCTTCTCCTGTATAACCGCCCCAAATTCCACAAATATCAAAAGAAGGACGAATTCCAGTTCGTTCATTTGTACTGTATCCTTTTTCGCCAGAAACTGTATCAACCTCTATAGCTTTTTGGTAGCTTATAAGATCAAATGGAGCTTTAGCCATTTCGGCTCTTTCATCAGCGCTAACTTCAATTACATCATTATAGAAACCAGGAATAGTAATTTTCTGTTCCTCGTCCAGTAGGGAGGAAAGCATTTTTGTTAAAACGTTTATTGGATTGGCCACAGCACCGCCAAACAACCCGGAGTGTAAATCCCTGCTTGGTCCTGTAACTTGAACTTGCAAGTAAGCCAAGCCCCTCAAACCAGTGGTAATAGAAGGAATATCCGATGCAATAATGGAGGTGTCAGATACCAGGATAACATCCGCTTTAAGCATGTCTATGTTTTCCTCACAAAACTGTCCAAGGTGGGGAGATCCAATTTCTTCTTCCCCTTCAATCATAAACTTCACATTGCATTTGAGCTGATCATTTTTAACCAGGTACTCAAACGCTTTGGCGTGCATAAATCCCTGGCCTTTGTCATCATCTGCACCACGAGCAAAAATTTTACCGTCTACAACAACCGGTTCAAATGGATCAGTGTTCCATAAATCCAAAGGATCAACCGGCATCACATCCATATGGCCATAAACCAGGACAGTAGGCCAGGCAGGATTAATGATCTTCTCTCCGTAAGTCACCGGATTACCTTTTGTTTCATATATTTCAGCTCGATCAGCCCCAGCTTCCAACAAAGTTTTCTTCCAGTATTCTGCTGCTCTGAACATATCTGGCTTGTGTTTTGCCAAACTGCTAATGGATGGAATTCGGATTAATCCAAATAACTCATTAAGAAACCTTTCCTTGTTGGCTTCAATGTAATCTTTTATATGCATAACAATATCTTCTTTAAGTGTGCGATTAATATTATAATATATGTTTTAGTCGTATGACCTTACAAAAGCTGTGGAGAAGAAAATATGAATCTGGCCTCCTACAACTTTGGTGAATTTATTAAGACTGGTATAGGCTGATATTCCCAAACCAATATCATAGAAAATGCGGTAAGAATATTGAACTTCGGCAACCATTCCAGCAGTCCTGAAATCATATGCCCGATTTTCCCCAAATTCTTCATTCCATCCTATGTAGCTTCCATGGGCATATGACGGCCCGGCAAATAATGATAAATTGTGATGAACACCTTCCCACCGTTTACCCAACATAAAATGAAGATCTTTCAGTTTTTGATAGGAACGCCACCAGGTTTTCCCATCTGACGACATATGATATCCCAGGCCTATTCCTATTCCTTTAACAAAGTGATGATAAGAAAAAGTCGTATTCTGCTCAACACTTTCTTTTCCTAAATTCATCCCGACCCCATAACCCATTGTGAAATAGGGAGAGTTTTGCCGATAGATATTGCCTTTATAAATAAAACGGCGTTCATCAATATGGATAAGCGTATCTCGTGAGCCAAGCAGTTCATCCTCTTCTTCAACCTGGGCAATCACCGGGGAAGCGAATGCGAAAGACAAGGGTATCAGAAAAAGGAAAAAGTTTTTCATAAAGTTATTTTTAATAAAAGTCCAGTGAAGATAAATATATTTTATTATTCCTCAAGTTTAAGATTTTTGGCGGCGTAATCGAGCTGCTCATACCAATCATGGCCATAAGCTCTGATTAGGGCATCTTTGACAAAAACATAAACCGGCAAGCCAATAGTTTCGCCCTTTTTGATTGCCGGATCACAAATATCCCAGGAATCAAAATTAACCGCATCATAGTATTTATACTCCTTTATCCGAATCGGATAAAGATGACACGACAGTGGTTTCAGCCAATCGGTAAGCCCCGCTTTGTTTGCCATTTCGATAGCACAAAGTGCTACAGAGTTTTCGAAAACAACAAATGCACACTCACCCTTGTTAATCAAAGGTGTAACAGTATCTCCATCGGCATCTACAACACAAAGCCCTTGCTCCGAAACTGCCTGCTTACCTTCCTCGCGCATAAACTCCCTGACCAGAGGATAAACTTTTTCAAGAATACCGACTTCTTCCTTCGTCAGAGGTGCACCACTATCACCATGGACACAACAAGCTCCTGAACAGGCAGATAGATCACAACAGAATCTCTTCTTAAGCAGCTCCAGGCTAACCAGCGTTTTACCAATCTCCAACATTATACCATAGCCTTTCCAGCCATCTCGTCAGGCCGAACTATTCCCATGATTTTTAATACGGTGGGTGCAACATCTGCTAAAATCCCATCATTAATTTTTTGGTATCTATCACTCACCAGAATACACGGAACAGGATTAAGAGAATGAGCTGTGTTAGGAGTTCCATCGACATTAACCGCATTATCGGCATTACCATGATCAGCTATAATAATCACCTCGTAGCCATTATCTTTAGCTGCCTCCACTACATCACTGACACATGAATCTACGGCTTCCACAGCTTTAAGGATAGCTTCCCAAATACCTGTGTGCCCTACCATATCTCCATTAGCAAAATTCAGACAAACAAAATCAACCTCCTGTTTATTCAATTCGGCAACAATAGCATCACGGACAAGGTAGGCGCTCATCTCTGGCTGAAGGTCATAAGTAGCAACTTTAGGTGAAGGGATCATTATGCGCTTTTCGTTTTCAAATTCCTTTTCCCGGCCTCCGCTAAAGAAAAAGGTCACATGAGCATATTTTTCAGTTTCTGCAATTCGTATTTGTTTTTTTCCGGATTCGGCAAGAATTTCGCCTATTGTGTTCCTGAGATTTTCCTTATCATAAATAATATTCACATTCTGAAAGGTGTCATCATAACGAGCCATTGTACAATAATACAGAGGTAATTTCCTCATTCCATAATCCGGCATATCCAACTGGCTCAAAACCATAGTCATTTCCCTCAGCCTGTCAGTTCTGAAATTAAAGCAAATCACTACATCCTCCTCCTCAATTCTTGCCACGGGAACTCCATCATCGTCAACCAAACAAACAGGTTTGATGAATTCATCGGTAACACCTTCATCATAGCTTTCCTGAACTGCATCCAGAATACTGGAAACCGGCTTCCCTTTTCCATGAACATATAGCTCATAACCTTCCCTAATCCTCTCCCAGCGTTTATCCCGGTCCATGGAATAGTAACGACCAATCAAACTGGCAATCCTCCCACTCGAATTATTGAGATGATTTTCAAGCCGGCTAATAAAGCCTTTCCCACTATATGGATCGGTATCACGACCATCAGTTATGGCATGAACAAAAACTTTTTCCAAACCATACTCCCCGGTAAGATCACAAAGTTTGTAAAGGTGTTTGTCAAGTGAATGTACTCCACCATCAGAAACCAAACCAATGAAATGTACTTGCTTGTTATTATCTTTTGCGTAGCCAAAAGCTTTTTTCAAGACAGGATTATCAGCAATACTGTTATCCGCAACTGCCCTGTTTATTCTTACTAAATCCTGATAAACCACCCTGCCGGCACCAATATTCAAATGACCCACTTCAGAATTACCCATCTGCCCTTCCGGTAAGCCCACGTCTTCGCCAGAAGTTTTCAATTCCGAATGAGGATACTTTTCAAATAAAGCATCTATATATGGTGTTTTCCCATGCTGAATAGCATCAGCCTCGGGGCGCTGCCCGATACCCCAGCCGTCCAGAATCATCAATAATACTTTTTTATTCATCTTATAATATTTTCATCTTATGGATAAATTATTTTTTCAAGGACTCTAAATTCCTTGATCTCCATGTACTTTCTCTTACCCTTCCAGGTATAAGCCAATAATGCAACTCCATCATATTCCTTAGGAGGCTTAACATTTTTGCCCTTAACTGTGACCATTTGTCCATCTTTATCCGGTTGGGATTTTTTACCTGCCCGAACATATAAGGTATCTTTCTTTTCAAAATCGAGCTCAGATCTTTTGGCCAGATTCTTCACGGCCTTTACCTCATAAAAATCATCATCCACCCATAGTTTGTCAATAACAAGTTTATCAGAACCTCCACGAGCCTTAAGGGTGAACACATAATCTGTTCCACGACCAGATTCATATCGTCCTCCATACCAATCCTGAGATGTGGCATCTACAAATTTAACTTTTGCCCCAAAACACAATAGAATAATTCCGATTAATGATGCTAAAACGATTTTCATAATAAAATAAACTTAATAGCTAAAACAATATATTGATACTGTAACAAGAACTCTACCTTCCTTCTTCCAGTCGCTGGATAATACCCATACGAGATAATTCGTTAGTCAGCAGCTGCTTATCATAGAAGAATCTGTTCTTGAACTTAACATACCATTCTTTAGCCTCCGGCCAGCGATTCTGCTGACTTAGAATATATAAGATGTTAAAATAGGCCAGTCCATATTCAAAATACAGATCCATTTCTGCTACATTAATGAAATTCTGCAGTGCTCCATGAGAATCACCCAACTGATAGGCACGAAATCCCCTGGAAATTTCAGTATTTAGATCCTTATCTATGATAATCCCCTGAACATAGAAAGCTCTTTCCGGTGTCATCTCAATAACATCAATATACTTAACAGGCTGAATAAGACCCCCGAAAACCAGAGTAAAATCATAAATTTCATCCTTGTAAGAAAAAATGTGCTTCTCAGGAAAAAATTTCACATTCTCTGAACGAATCAATCGCAGATCCATGGTATCGCTCACTTCCCTGAGAACAATATTTTTCGAGCTTAGAGAAAAAGGAGGCAATTGAGAGCTATTAATAATCCTGAAAGTTATAGATGTAGTATTCTCAAGCATTTCAACCTTATAAACACTTAATGTAGGAATCGGTTTGATCGCAACATTAGGATTGTAAATTGTTTGAGCCCACATCAACTGGCTGAAAAATAGCCCTATCAATAATAAACTTATTTGTTTCATAATCGAGCATTTTGCGGATTCAAAGTTGCCAAAAAGCCAGATCAATTCAAACCACTATTCCACAAATATAATACGCTGATTTTAAGCGCATAATAAATTATTGCTCACATTCAGTCTACATTTACCTATAATTGAATATGTAAATTGCTAATTTTCACGTGTAGAAAAATAAGACTATGGATTCTCAAAGCACATTTCAAAGGCCCTTAATTTTAGCCATTAACCCACGAATTCCTTTTACAAATATTGGCGTTTTCCGGAACCAAAATATGTTGTTTTTAAAAAAGGTGATTCATAGCTCGTCTGACCGACAGGAGTTTATGAACTATGCAGACCAAGCCCAATACCGAACGGAGCTCATCATTAAAGAACTGTTAGCCAATGAGATTCCTATTGATCAAATCAAAGTTATTATTAGCAGGGGTGGTTTGATTAAACCCATAAAAGCCGGGGTATATGAGGTAAATTCAGCAATGATTGAAGATTTAACCATAGGTATCTCTGGTGAGGATGTACTCAACCTGGGAGGCTTAATAGCAGATTCCCTTCTGAAGCATATCAAGGAAGCCAAAGCCTATGTTGCGGATCCGGTGGTGGTGGATGAATTCTGTGATTTGGCTAGAATTTCAGGTCATCCCAAATTTGAAAGAAGATCTGTTTTTCATGCACTTGAGCAAAAATCAGTAGCAAGAAAATATGCCAAAACTATCCTGAAAAAATATGAAGACCTCAATCTGATTATTGCGAAAATGGGAAATGGGATAACCGTAGGAGCACATGAAAAGGGCCTGGTAATTGATGCCAACCAGGGGCTTGACGGAGATGGTCCATTCTCCCCTTCCCGCAGCGGGAGTGTACCGATGGGAGACCTGATAAAACTCTGTTTTAGCGGAAAATACACAAAGAAAGAAATTTGTAAAATGATTACCACCGATGGCGGTCTGTTTGCATACCTGGGAACACATGAAGGCTATGTGGCGGATGATATGGCCAGAGAGGGAAATGAAAAGGCTATCTTTTTTCTGCGAGCTATGGCCTATCAGGTTGCCAAAACAATTGGTTCGATGTTTGCCGTGCTCAAGGGTGATGTTGATGCAATTCTCCTTACCGGTGGGTTAACTCACAGCAAGGTATTCATGGAGGAATTGATAAGCAATATAAAGGCGATTGCACCAGTACACACTTATTCAAGCGAGGATGATGTGGAAACTTTAGCTCTTAATGGATACTATCTTTTAAGTGGTGAATTGAATGCCTCTGAATATAAATAGACGGCATTAAAATAGCTGATCTACATATTCCTTCTGTATTTTCCTCCTACTTCAAATAAAGCATTTGTTATCTGCCCAAGTGTGCAATATTTGCAGGCATCCATTAGAACAGCAAAAACATTCTCCTGCTTAATCACGGCCTCCTGAATTTTATTTAACCAAACAATGCTGCTAGCTGAGTTGATCTTCTGAAAACCAGCCAGTGAATTCAGCTGATGCTGTTTTTCTTCTTCCGTTGCCCGGATAACTTCTCCCGGCCTAACAAAGGGAGAGCCTTTGGATGAAATAAATGTATTAACTCCCATAATGGGCAACTCACCCGAGTTTTTCAAGCGCTCGTAGTAGAGAGATTCCTCCTGTATTTTATTTCTTTGATAGGTTCTTTCCATTGCTCCCAGCACCCCTCCCCGCTCAGAAATACGATCAAATTCTAGTAGGACAGCCTCTTCAACTAACTGAGTCAATTCTTCAATGATAAAAGATCCTTGTAATGGATTCTGATTTTTTGTCAGCCCCATTTCATGATTAATTATCAACTGTATGGCCATCGCTCTTCTGACTGACTCCTCGGTTGGAGTGGTAATTGCCTCATCATAAGCATTGGTATGCAAAGAATTACAATTATCATATATGGCATATAAGGCTTGGAGGGATGTTCGTATATCATTAAAATCAATCTCCTGAGCATGTAAGGATCTCCCTGATGTTTGAATATGATATTTCAGTTTTTGAGATCTTTCATTACCGCCATATTTATTCTTGATTGCTTTGGCCCATATAATTCTGGCCACACGTCCAATTACCGAAAATTCCGGATCCAGCCCATTAGAAAAGAAAAAGGACAGACTAGGTGCAAAATCATCGATATTCATTCCCCTTGCCAGATAGTATTCAATATAGGTAAATCCGTTTGCCAGAGTGAAGGCCAATTGGGTTATTGGATTTGCTCCAGCCTCGGCAATATGATAACCTGAAATAGATACGGAATAGAAATTTCTAACCTGCTTATTAATGAAAAAATCCTGGACATCTCCCATGAGCTTCAATGAGAAATCGGTAGAAAATAAGCAGGTATTCTGTGCCTGATCCTCTTTTAGAATATCAGCCTGAAGGGTTCCTCTTACTTGGTTAATTGTCTTACTCTTAATGTTCTCATATATTTCTATCGGCAATACTTCATCACCGGAAACACCAAGTAATAGCAAGCCGCTTCCCTCGTGGCCTTCAGGCAAATCATTGCGATAGATTGGCGGAAGCATTTCTGCCGCCGCAAATTTCTTCTGGATCTTTTGCTTCACCTCCTTGACCAGGCCATTTTCAAGAATATATTTTTCACAAGCCTGGTCGATTGCTGTATTGAGAAAGAAACAGGCCAGGATTGGAGCCGGCCCGTTAATTGTCATGCTAACTGATGTGGAAGGATCGACAAGGTCAAAACCGGAATACAAGCGCTTTGAGTCATCAAGGGAACAAACGGATACACCACTATTACCAACTTTACCATAAATATCCGACCTTTCCATAGGGTCTTCCCCATAGAGGGTCACAGAATCGTAGGCAGTTGAGAGCCGTTTTGCCGACATATGCTTGGAAAGATAATGAAATCGCCTGTTTGTCCTCTCAGGGCCCCCTTCGCCGGCAAACATCCTGGTAGGATCTTCAGCCTCCCGCTTAAAAGGAAAAACACCGGCCGCATAAGGATATTCTCCAGGAACATTTTCCATCAAAACCCACCTAAGGATATCACCCCAGGCGTGATAACCGGGAAGGCTGACCTTTGGAATCATCAGATGAGAGATGGTTTCCTGTTTAGTCTTGACCTTAACTTCTTTTCCTCTTACACTGTAAATAAAGTCCTGACCTGCATACGCGTCCTTAGTTGCATCCCAATTATTTATTATATCTAAACACCAGGGATCAAGCTGTTTCTCCTTTTCCTGATATTCATTTTGCAGCATGGCTATCAGATCATTATTTCTGCCTTGTTCTTGCAAGATATCTACACTTTGCTTTAGTGAATATAGATCTTGTGCCTTTCCGGCCTGTTCCTCCGACCAGGAATTATATCGTCGAATAGTCTCAGTAATCTCTGCCAGGTATCTGTTACGTTTCGGTGGAATAATCTCCATCCTCGCATCTGAAACAGGTAATTTCTTCTCAGGCTGGAAACTCCTTCCGGTTTTTTCCTCAAGGGCAACTATAAGCTTCTCAAATAACTGATTGACTCCCAGGTCATTAAACTGAGAGGCAATTGTGCCAAACACAGGCATTTCAGAAGGATCTTCATGGAATAAAGAATGATTATGCTGGTATTGTTTCTTCACATCCTTCAAGGCATCCTCTGCTCCCCTTTTATCGAATTTATTCAGGACAACAAAATCAGAGAAATCCAGCATATCGATCTTTTCCAGTTGTGTTGCAGCACCATATTCCGGAGTCATCACATACATGGCAATATCGCAGAAATCCGATATCTCTGTATCTGACTGTCCGATGCCTGAAGTCTCTAATATTATCAGATCAAAGCCGGCAAACGCAACTGCGGAGATCACTTTATCAATATAAGCCGGCAGAGCCATATGCGACTGGCGCGTAGCAAGGGAACGCATAAAAATCCCTTCCTTGTTTATGGAATTCATCCTTATTCTGTCGCCTAATAATGCTCCACCCGTTTTTCGTTTTGTTGGATCTACAGATAGTATTGCTAATCTGGATTCAGGCCTGGCAAGCTTAAAACGCAAAATCAATTCATCAATGAGGGAAGATTTTCCGGCACCGCCCGTACCGGTAATTCCGATCACAGGTGGCCGCTGAGCATCTTTTCTTCCTTGAATCTCCTTTAATAGAGGGGCAGCTTTATCAGGAAAATTCTCAATACCCGACAATAGAGAAGAAATGGCCCGGAAATCTCCTTTCTCCAATAAACCAATGTCAGGCATCACATCCCCCAGAGGGAAATCCGATCCCTTAACCAGTGCATTGATCATCCCAATAAGGCCCATTACCCTCCCATCATCAGGGGAAAAGATTTTTGTGATACCCTTCTTTTCGAGTTCATAAATTTCTTCCGGAAGGATTACTCCTCCTCCACCTCCATAAATCCTCACATGCTTTCCTCCACGGCTGTCTAACTGATTGCGCATATAAGAGAAATATTCCATGTGGCCTCCCTGGTAGGAAGTAAGAGCAATAGCCTGAACATCCTCCTGTACAGCACACTCAACGATCTCATCAACCGAACGATTATGGCCCAGATGTATGACCTCAGCTCCGGTCGACTGAATAATGCGCCGCATGATGTTAATGGTGGCATCGTGTCCGTCATACAACGACGAAGCCGTTAGAATACGTATGGAATACTCTGGATGGTACAGTTGATTATCCGACTGCATAAATAAATTCCTTAAGATAAAATAGCTCGCGAAATTACAATTTTTTGAATTTCTGAAGTCCCCTCATAAATTTGAGTAAGCTTAGCTTCTCTCATTAAGCGTTCCACATGATACTCACGAACATACCCATAGCCTCCGAATATCTGCACAGCTTCTGTTGTAATTTCCATAGCTGAATCTGCACAATACTGTTTAGCCATTGCACTCTCAAGGGAATAAGGCTTTCCTTCATCCTTGAGCCAGGCCGCTTTCAGACAAAACATTCGGGATGCCTCAATTTTCACAGCCATATCTGACAATTTAAAGGCAATGGCCTGGTGATAGCTAATTTCCTTTCCGAATGCTTTTCGTTCCTTAGAGTATTGTAAGGCCCGCTCAAAAGCACCAGATGCAATTCCAAGGGCTTGCGCTGCAATTCCCAGACGACCGCCATCCAGAGTTTTCATCGCAAATTTGAATCCAAAACCCTCATCACCGATCCGATTTTCCTTTGGAACTATAACATCCGTAAACATAACTGAATGTGTATCTGAGCTCCTCATACCCATCTTATCCTCATGCTGACCCAGGCTTACCCCGGGAGTATTTTTCTCAATAATAAATGCATTAATACCACGATGCCCTAGTTCTTTATGTGTTTGGGCTATAACCAGATATACCGATGCAGAATTGGCGTTTGTAGTCCAGTTCTTAGTTCCATTAACCAGGTAATGATCACCTTTGTCCTCTGCAGTAGTTCTTTGTGAAGTAGCATCAGAACCAGCTTCAGGCTCCGATAGCGCGAAAGCACCTAGAATCTCACCTCGTGCCAGGGGTTTTAGGTATTTCTCTTTTTGATCCTCTGTCCCAAAATTCTCTAATCCCCAACAAACCAGTGAGTTATTAACCGACATGATAACACCAACTGAGGAGTCAACTTTTGAAATTTCCTCCATAGCTAACATATAGGATACAGTATCCATACCCCCACCATCGTATTTAGGATCAACCATCATCCCCAAAAAGCCCAATTCAGCCAGAGCTTTAACATGGTTTCCAGGAAACCTCGCTTCCTTATCGCGTTCAAGTACATCGGGTAGCAATTCTCGCTGTGCAAAATCCCGGGCAGCATCCCGGATCATGATTTGTTCTTCAGTGTAGTTAAAGTTCATTTTCAATTTTTTATGTTACCAACCAGTAGAGACGCACGGCCGTGCGTCTTTATATTATTTGATAGAAACGTACCGTGGTGCGTCTCTACGTACCTTTTTTATAAAAAATGGCAACAACAGTTATATCATCTCCACCCATGTTTACACTAAGTGCATAGGGCCTTTGGGGAGATATTTCCACTTGCGAATCACCGGCCTTTCCTGTTAATTGCTCCCAAATTGTAACTGCCTGATGCACACCAGTAGCCCCGGTTGGATGGCCCCAGCCGATCAGGCCGCCAGTGGTATTAAATGGGATTTTTCCATTTCTGGCAGTATGACCCTGAAGAATAAAATCAGGCCCTTCCCCAGGTTCAGCAAATCCCATGGCTTCAATGGCCAAAACTGCGGCAATAGTAAAACAATCATGAGTTTCCACAGTGCCTAACTGCTCAATAGAAATTCCAGCGCGCTCAATAGCCAATCTCACCGCTTCTTTAATAGTTGATAACACAGTTGAATCTTCTGGTGGCTTAGTAATATCCTCTTCTACCTGTGCCCAGGAAATCACTTCAACGGCGTCTTCCTGACGAACACCAATTCTTTTGAGGCCCTCTTCTGAAACTATGGCAATTGCAGAACTGCCATCTGATACTTTTGAGCAATCAAAAACACTTAAATGGTCGACAAAGCTTTTTGGATTCGGCTCCATTAAGCCAAGCTCCATGAGATCCTCCGTTTGGTTATGGTATTCCTGAGAGGTGGGACACAATCGTGCATTCTCCACCATATTGCTATACCATTTTGCCATAGCCTTGCGGCTTTGCTCCCTTCCATATTTTTCATAATAAGCACCAGCCCTATTGCTGAATTGCCCTGGGAAATAATAGGCATGTCCTTGCTTTCTATCGGGAAACCAACCGGCTCCTGCCAGAACATCCGCTCCATAAATGGCTTTCATAGTATTCTGTACCTCGACTCCTATTGTAAGGACCACATCGGCTGTTTCAGCCAGCACAGATCGGATAGCTGAAGTAAGAGCCAGTCCGCCTGAAGCACAGGCGCCTTCCACTGCAGTTGCCGGCTTAAATCTTAATATAGGATCGATCATCGGAAAAAACCCCGGCAGGTTAGCCTGCTTATTAAAGCGGGCAGCCATGAAATTCCC